>JAJUIM010000107.1 GCA_029267645.1 Microbacterium sp. | reverse complement strand
GTGAGCTCGGTCGCCCGGCTCACGATGTCGAGGTCGTCGAGCGAGATCGCATCGCCCGCGCGCACGACGCGCGACCAGGCGGGCATCGTCAGCTGGCGCAGCGCGATGTGCGTGACGGGCGAGGGCACGTGCAGGGCCCTCGCCTGGAAGTCGAGCACGCCGCGCCAGTCGACGACCGGCGACTCGAGGATGACGCTGTCGATGAGGTCGGGCCGCGACGTCTGGAGCGACGTCTGCAGGACGATCGCGCCGCCCATCGACCAGCCCATGAGCACGATCCTGCGCGCGCCGCGGGCGGCCGCGTACTCGATCGCGGCCTCGACGTCGCGCCACTCCGTCGCGCCGAGCCCGTATCGGCCCGAGTCGGAACGCGGCGCCTCGCCGTCGTTGCGGTACGACACCGCGAGCGAGGTGACGCCGGCCTCGCGGAAGACGGGCGCGGCGCGCAGCACCTCCGAGCGCGTCGTGCCCCGGCCGTGCACGGCGATGACCCACGTCTTGGACGCGCCGCGAGGCGCCGGGAACAGCCACGCGGGGCACGGTCCGACGGGCGCGTCGACCGTGATCTCCTCGTACGGGATGTGCAGCTCGCGCGGGTGGGTGTAGTACCAGCCGCTGAAGGTGGCCGCGCGGCCGATGCGCTCGCCCTCGGCGACGTGCGTGAGCAGCTTGCGGGTGACCTGCTGCTCGGTCTGACTCAGCACGGCCCCGAGCTTGAGATAGTCGAGCGTGCCGTTGACGAAGAGGCCGTACCGGCCGGGCAGCACGGTGTCGGGCGTGCGCCCGAGCGTGATCGTCTGCGCGCGCGTGTCGATGCCGCGCACCTCGACGTCGGCGATCCGCCGCGTCATGGGCGTGACGGCCTTGCGGGCGACGGCGAACGCGACGGCCGTTCCGCCGACGACGACCCCTGCCGCGAGGCCCGTCGCAACGGCCATCGCCTCGAGCACTCCCGATCGCTGCCGTCCGGCGCGCCTGGATCCCCTCACCACATTCTCAGCCTAGTCTTTCGACGTGAACGTCGACCACGGAGTCTCCGGCGGATTCGCCGCCGCCGCGGACGGGTTGCGCAGCGCGCGCTTCCGCGACGATCTCGTCGTGCGTGAGATCCCCTCGCCCACCGGACTCGCGCCGTTCGGCGTCGCGTTCGCGGGCGACGTCCGGCCCGATTCCCACGGCGATTCGCCATACGGCACCGGCCGCTTCGTGCTGCTGCACGACCCCGACGAGCCCGATTCCTGGGGCGGTCCGTGGCGCATCGTCGCGTTCGCGCAGGCGCCGCTCGAGCTCGAGATCGGCACGGATCCGCTGCTCGCCGACGTCGCGTGGTCGTGGCTGACCGACGCCCTCGCATCTCGCGACGCCGAGTACGAGCTGCTCGCCGGCACCGCGACGAAGACGGTCTCGCGCGGATTCGGCTCGCTCGAGGATCAGGGCGACGGCGCGCAGATCGAGCTGCGCGCGTCGTGGTCGCCCGTCGCGCCGACCCCGGCGCACCTCGACGCGTGGGCCGAACTCGTGTGCATGCTCGCGGGGCTTCCCCCGCGATCCGAGGACATCGCGGTCCTCCATCCGAGCCGCCGCCGCTGATCCCCGCCCCGCATCAAGGAGAACGACCATTCCGTATCGCGTGATCGACACGACCGACGAGTTCCTCACGGCCTGTCGCGCCCTCGCGGGCGCCGACGGCCCCGTCGCGGTCGACGTCGAGCGCGCGAGCGGCTTCCGGTACTCGTCGCGGGCCTACCTCGTGCAGGTCTTCCGCCGCGGCGCGGGCGTGTTCCTCTTCGATCCGCCCGCGATCGGCGACATGTCGCCGCTGCAGGAGGCGATCGGCGACGCCGAGTGGGTGTTCCACGCCGCCACGCAGGATCTGCCGTCGCTCGCCGACATCGGCCTCGTGCCGCAGCGCATCTTCGACACCGAGCTGTCGGCGCGCCTGCTCGGCTGGCCGGGCGTCGGCCTGGCCGCCGTCGTCGAGCGCACGCTCGGAATCGTGCTGAAGAAGGAGCACTCGGCCGCCGACTGGTCGACTCGGCCGCTCCCCCAGTCATGGCTGGAGTATGCGGCGCTCGACGTCGAGCACCTCCTCGACGTGCGCGACGCGATCGCGGCCGAGCTCGACGAGACAGGCAAGCGCGACTGGGCCGAGGAGGAGTTCCGCGATGAGCTGACCCGCGAGCCGAAGCCGGCGCCCGCCGAGCCGTGGCGCCGCCTCACGGGGCTGCACAAGCTGCGCGGCCGCCGGAACCTCGCGATCGCCCGCGCGCTGTGGCTCGCGCGCGATGCGCTCGCCCGCGAGCAGGACACGGCGCCCGGGCGCCTCGTGCCGGATCGCTCGCTTGTCGCGGCCGTGCTCGCCTCGCCCCGCTCGAAGAGCGAGCTTTCGGCCGTGAAGGACTTCACGGGCCGCGCGAGCCGCACGGAGCTCGACCGCTGGTGGCAGGCGTTCGTCGACGGTCGCGCCGAGACCGATCTGCCGCTCGAGCGCGTGCCGAGCGATGCGCTGCCGCCCGTGCGTGCCTGGGCGACGAGGCGCCCCGAGGCCGACAGGCGCATCAAGGCCGCGAAGCCCGTCATCGACGCCCACGCCGAGTTCCTCTCGATCCCCCTCGAGAACCTGCTCACGCCCGAGCACCTGCGGCGCGTCGCGTGGCGCCCGCCCGCGCCCGCGACGCCCGAGGCGATCGCCGCCGCGCTGGCCGATCTCGGGGCACGACCGTGGCAGATCGCGCAGACGGCTCCGCTCATCTCGCGGGCGTTTGTGCAGGCCGCGCAATCGGCTCCCGACGAGGGCGAATCGGCTTCGTAGGTTCGATCCAACCGGCTCGCGTCCGGCACCGGGCGACGACCTAGGCTGGCCGGGCACACCAATCTCAGGAGGCAATGTGGCCCAGCTGGCGGATGTCTATTTCGTCGACGGCGTACGCACCCCGTTCGGTCGCGCAGGCGACAAGGGCATGTACGCGAACACCCGCGCGGACGACCTCGTCGTGAAGGCGCTCATCGGACTGATGGAGCGCAACGACGGCGTCCCCCGAGACCGCATCGACGACGTGGCGATCGCCGCGACGTCGCAGACGGGCGACCAGGGGCTCACCCTCGGCCGCACGGCGGCGATGCTCGCGGGGCTCCCCGTGACTGTGCCGGGTCTCGCGATCGAGCGCATGTGCGCGGGCGCGATGACGGCCGTCACGACGATGGGCGCCTCAATCGGCGTCGGCATGTACGACCTCGCGGTCGCGGGCGGCGTCGAGCACATGGGGCGCCACCCGATCGGATCCAACGCCGACCCGAACCCCCGCTTCGTCGCTGAGAAGCTCGTCGACCCGCAGGCGCTCAACATGGGCGTGACGGCCGAGCGGCTGCACGACCGGTTCCCGCAGCTCACGAAGGAGCGCGCCGACCGCTACGGCATGCTCAGCCAGCAGAAGGTGCAGGCGGCATACGAGGCGGGGCGGATCCAGCCCGACCTCGTGCCGGTCGCCGTGACCGACGCGTCGGGCGCGCAGGGGCTCGCGACCGAGGACGAGGGGCGCCGCCCCGAGACGACCCTCGAGGGCCTCGCCGGGCTCAAGACCCCGTTCCGGCCCCACGGCCGCGTGACGGCCGGCACCTCGTCGCCGCTCACCGACGGCGCGACGATCAGCCTGCTCGCGGGCGCCGACGCCGTGAAGGAGTTCGGCCTCACGCCCAAGATGCGCATGGTGTCGTTCGGCTTCAGCGGCGTGCAGCCGGAGGTCATGGGCATCGGGCCCATCCCCTCGACCGAGAAGGCGCTCAAGAAGGCCGGCCTCGACATCTCCGACATCGGCCTGTTCGAGCTCAACGAGGCCTTCGCCGTGCAGGTGCTGTCGTTCCTCGATCACTTCGGCATCGACGACGACGACCCGCGCGTGAACCCCTGGGGCGGCGCGATCGCGCTCGGTCACCCGCTCGCCGCGAGCGGCGTGCGGCTCATGATCCAGCTCGCGGCGCAGTTCGCGGAGCGACCCGACGTGCGCTACGGGCTCACGGCGATGTGCGTCGGACTCGGCCAGGGCGGCAGCGTGATCTGGGAGAACCCGTTCTACACGGGCAAGAAGGCGAAGAGGAAGTGACCGGCGACATGACCGACTACCGCGCGATCGACTTCAGCGACCTCGAGGCGGCCTCGACCGACGAGGTCATCACCCACTCCCTCGTCCGCGACATCACGCTGCCCAGCGGACGCACGCTCGCCCTCATCACCCTGCACAACGGCCGCGACCACAAGCGGCCCAACACACTCGGCCCGCTCACGCTGCGCGAGCTCGGCGACACGCTCGACACGCTGCGCGACCGTGCCGCTGCCGGCGAGATCGACGCCGTCGGCGTCACGGGCAAGCCGTACATCTTCGCGGCGGGCGCCGACCTCTCGCAGATCACGGCGCTGTCGAACCGCGACCTCGCCCTGAAGATCGCCCAGCGCGGCCACGACGTGCTCGGCAGGCTCTCCGAGCTCGGCGTGCCGTCGTTCTCGTTCGTCAACGGGCTCGCCCTCGGCGGCGGCCTCGAGATCGCGCTGAACTCGACCTACCGCACGGTCGACTCCTCGGCGGCCGGCCTCGCGCTGCCCGAGGTGTTCCTCGGCATCATCCCCGGCTGGGGCGGCGCCTACCTCCTCCCGAACCTCATCGGCATCGAGAACGCGCTCGAGGTCGTCGTGTCGAACCCGCTCAAGCAGAACCGCATGCTCAAGCCGCAGCAGGCGTTCGAGCTCGGCATCTTCGACGCGATGTTCTCGCCCGCGAACTTCCTGGAGGACTCGCTGGCCTGGGCCGACCGCGTGCTCGGCGGATCCGTCGAGGTCGAGCGGAAGAACGCGCCCGGTCGCATCGAGCGCGCCACGAAGTGGCCCGCCGCGATCAAGATCGCGCGCGGCATGCTCGAGCAGCGCATCGGGTCCGTGCCGCGCTCGCCGTATCGCGCCCTCGACCTGCTCGCGCAGGCCGCGAAGGGCACGAAGGAGGAGGGGTTCGCCCGCGAGGACGAGGCGCTCGCCGATCTCGTCGCAGGCGACCAGTTCGCGGCGTCGATGTATGCCTTCGACCTCGTGCAGAAGCGCGCGAAGCGCCCCGTCGCGGCACCCGACAAGGGCCTCGCCCGCCCCGTCACGAAGGTAGGCGTCATCGGCGCGGGCCTCATGGCCAGCCAGTTCGCGCTGCTGTTCGTGCGCCGCCTGCAGGTGCCCGTCGTCATCACCGACGTCTCGCAGGAGCGCGTCGACGCGGGCGTCGCCTCGATCCGCACCGAGATCGGCGCGCTCGAGGCCAAGGGGCGCGTCGACGCCGACACCGCGAACCGCCTGCGGGCGCTCGTGAGCGGCACGACCGACAAGGCCGACTTCGCCGACTGCGACTTCGTCATCGAGGCCGTGTTCGAGGAGACGGCAGTCAAGCAGCAGGTGTTCCGCGAGGTCGAGGCGTTCGTCGCCGACGACGCGATCCTCGCGACGAACACGTCGTCGCTCTCGGTCGAGGAGATCGGATCCGTGCTCGCGCACCCCGAGCGCCTCGTCGGCTTCCACTTCTTCAACCCCGTCGCGGTCATGCCGCTCGTCGAGGTCGTCGCGACGCCGCAGTCGAGCGAGCAGGCGCTCGCGACCGCGTTCGTGACGGCGAAGAACCTCCGCAAGAACGCGATCGGATCCGCCGACGCCCCGGGCTTCATCGTCAACCGCCTGCTGGCGAAGGTCATGGGCGAGGCGAGCCGCGCGGTCGACGAGGGCGCCGCCCTCCTCGACGTCGAGCGCGCGTTCGCGCCCCTCGGGCTGCCGATGGGGCCGTTCGAGCTCATCGACCTCGTCGGCTGGAAGGTCGCGGCGCACGTGCAGGACACGATGGCGTCGCACTTCCCCGACCGGTTCTACGCATCGCCGAACCTGCACGCGCTCGCCGAGCTCGACGAGCCGCTCGAGCGCGACAAGAAGAAGCGCATCACGGGCTGGTCGAAGAAGGCGCGCTCCGTCATCACGGTGGGCTCGTCGGCGCCCGCCACCGACGAGATCCTGCGGCGAGTCGAGGACGAACTCGCCCGCGAGATCCGCATCATGCTCGACGACGGCGTGGTGCCGGCGGTCGAGGACATCGACCTCGCGCTCATCCTCGGCGCGGGCTGGCCCATGATCGACGGCGGGGCGACGCCCTACCTGGATCGCGTCGGCGCGTCCGCGCGCGCGGCCGGCGACGACTTCCACGATCCGCAGATCCGCGGCCTCGCGTAGCGGCCGCCACGGAGACGCGAACGCCCGCCCACCGATTCGGTGGGCGGGCGTTCGCGTCTTGGGCCGTCAGCGCGTCGCGCGCCCGCGGACCGTGTCGTCGGTCGTGAGCGGCACCTCGCCCGTCTGGCGGGCGACGGGCACGCGCGTGCCGAGCACCTGCGACACGACGTCCTGCGCGATCTTCGCGGGCGTGAGGCCGGCGTCCTCGAGGATCTGATCGCGCGAGGCGTGATCGATGAAGGCATCGGGCAGGCCGAGCTCGTCGACGGCCGTGTCGACGCCCGCCTCTCGCAGCACCTGCCGCACGCGCGTGCCGATGCCGCCGACGCGGATCCCGTCTTCGATCGTGATGACGAGCCGGTGGCGCGCGGCC
>JAJUIM010000187.1 GCA_029267645.1 Microbacterium sp. | reverse complement strand
GCCGAAGGCCAGGTCGTACGACACGCGGCCGTAGCCGGGGACGTCGACCGCGCGATCCAGCCCGACGACGAACGCGGGCACGTTGCGCAGCGTCACGCTGTCGGCGTGGCCGCCCGTGACGGCGACCTCGGCGACGACGAGGCCCGCGGGGGTATCGAGGCGGATCCGCGTCACGGGCTCCTCGACCGCGACCATCCCCGTCTCGACGAGCGCCGTCGCGACGCCCATCGTGCCGTGGCCGCACATGGGCAGACATCCCGACACCTCGATGAACAGCACGCCGAAGTCGGCGTCGGGGCGCGTGGGCGGCTGCAGGATCGCGCCGCTCATCGAACTGTGCCCGCGCGGCTCGGTCATGAGCAGCGAGCGCAGCCCGTCGCGGTTCGCCATGAACCACTGGCGGCGCTCCTCCATCGTGTCGCCCGGGAACACTCCGACACCGCCGACGATCACGCGCGTCGGCATGCCCTCCGTGTGCGTGTCGACCGAGTGGTAGACGTGCCCTGTGTGCACGATGCCTTCTCCTTAGCTCGTCGCCTCGCCGCCGGCGGGCGGCGACTGCAGCCGCCCGTCGACGAGGCGAGGGATCCCGAGAGGATTCTCCTCCCGCAGCGCCGCGGGCAGCAGCGCGTCGGGAACGTTCTGGTACGCGACCGGCCGCAGGAAGCGCTCGATCGCGGCGGTGCCGACCGAGGTCGTGCCGACTGCGGTCGTCGCGGGGTACGGCCCGCCGTGCTGTTGGGCGAAGGTGACGGACACGCCCGTCGGCCACTGGTTCCAGAGCACGCGGCCCGCGCGCCGCGTGAGCGCCGCGAGCAGATCCGCCGCGAGGGGCTCGTCGTCCTCGGCGATGAGCGTCGCCGTGAGCTGGCCCTCCAGCCGCTCGGCGATCTCGCCGAGCTGGTCGTCGCTGCGATACGGCACGACGACCGCCGCGGGGCCGAACATCTCGGCCGTGAGGGCCTCGAAGTGCTCGAGCACGGCATCGGCCGGCGCCGTCAGGAGGATCGGGGCGGGGCCCTCGCCGGGTGCGCCCTCGGCGAGCACGCGCACGCCTGCCTGCTCCTGCGTGGCCGACAGGGTGCGCTCGAACCCGGTCGCGATCGACTCGTTCAGGAGGGGCGCGCCCTCCTCGAGCCGCACCTCGCCGAGGGCGCGCTCGAGCGCGGACCCCTCGGGAACGAACAGCAGCCCGGGCTTCGTGCAGAGCTGACCGGCGCTGCCGGTGAACGACGCGACGAACTCGGCCGCGACGCGCTCGGCGCGCTCCTCGGCGGGCCGAGCCGTGACGAAGACGGGGTTCACGCTGCCGAGCTCGCCGTAGAAGGGGATCGGCTCGTCGCGCGACGCGGCGATGTCGAACAGCGCACGTCCGCCCGACACGGACCCCGTGAACGAGGCAGCCTTGATCTCGGGGGCTCGGAGCGCCCGGACCCCGGCGTCGCGCCCGTACACGACCTGGAGCAGGTGCGCGGGGGCGCCCGCCGCGCGGGCCGCGTCCATGACGACCTCGGCGGTCGCCTCGGACAGCCGCGGGTGACCGCCGTGCGCCTTGAGCACGACGGCGCTGCCCGCCGCGAGCGCGCTCGCCGTGTCGCCGCCCGCGACCGAGAAGGCGAACGGGAAGTTGCTCGCCGAGAACACCAGGACGGCGCCGACCGATTCGAGCTGTCGGCGCAGGTCCGGGCGGGGCGCGCCCATGGGCCAGTCCGCGTCGGCGTGGTCGATGCGCGCGTCGATCCAGGCGCCGTCCCGCACGATGTCGGCGAACAGGCGCAGCTGGAAGCTCGTGCGCTTCAGCTCGCCCTGTAGGCGCTCCTCGGCGAGACGCGTCTCCTCGCGCGCGATCGGGATCAGCCGGTCGGCGTGCGCGTCCAGCGCGTCGCCCATCGCGACGAGCGCGGCGGCGCGGGCCTCGAGCGACGCCGCGCGCCACTCGTCGGACGCGCGCGCGGCCTGCCGGACGATCAGGTCGACGTCGGCGTCTCGCGTCGGCTCAGGTGTCATGCTCTGCCCTCCCTGTCAGCGGTCTAGCGGTAGCCCTTGGCCAGGACGGCCTCGGTGTCGGCGATGATCTGCGTGCGGATCGGCTCGGGCAGCGGCAGGCGCGGCGGGCGCGTCGTGATGCCGGCGGGGGCGACGCCCGCGACCTGCTGCGAGAGCTTGATCGCCTGCACGAAGAACGACTTCGAGTCCCAGCGCAGCAGCGGGTGGAGGTCGGTGTAGATCTCGTGCGCGCGCTTCCAGTCCTCGGGGTTGCCCGAGGTCGCGAGCGTGTACAGCTCGACCGTGCTCGCGGGGATCGCGTTGGGGTAGCCCGCGACCCAGCCCACGGCGCCGTTGATGCCCAGCTCGAGCACGACGTCGTCGGAGCCGATCGAGATGTCGAGCCCGGGCGCGAGCTCGCGGATCTGGTAGGCGTTGCGCACGTCGCCCGAGAACTCCTTGACCGAGACGATGAGCCCCTCGTCGAAGAGCCGCGCGAGCAGGTCGGGGCGCAGGTCGACCTTCGTGTCGATGGGGTTGTTGTAGGCGAGCACCGGCAGCCCGACGGCCGCGACGCGGCGGTAGTGGTCGACGATCTCGTCGTCGCTCGCGCGGTAGGCGTTCGGCGGCAGCAGCATGACGGCCGGCGCGCCGTGCTCGGCCGCGTGCTCGGTGAGGCGCACGCTCTCGAGCGCGCCGTACGCGCCGACGCCCGGGATCACGGCGGCGCCGGCGGGCGCGGCCTCGAGCGCCGTGAGGAAGACCTGCTTCCGCTCGTCTTCCGTGAGGGTCTGGTACTCGCCGAGCGAGCCGTTCGGGATGATGCCCGTCACGCCGTTCTCGGTCACATACCGCACCTGCTCGGCGTACGCCTCGTACGCGATCGAGAAGTCCTCGTGGAACGGGAGGGTCGTGGCGAGGTTGACACCATGCCAGGGCTTCTTGTCAGACATCAGTGCTCCTTCCGGCGCGATCTGCGCCGATCGTCTTAAGTGCAATTGCAATAGTAGTGGAGAAGCGGGGTGCCTGTCCAGCACCGCGCGCTCGCATCAGCCGCGAGCGTTCTGCCGCGGCGGCAACACGATGCGCTCGCGCGCGGACTCGTTGCCCGCTCGGTCGGTCGCGGAGAACTCGAGGACCTGCGGGGCGTCGCCGAGGCTGCGGACGAACGCCTCTTGATACGTCGCCCAGAACGTGTCGGCGGCGCCCCACTGGATGCGCTCGACCCCCGACACCTCGTCGCGCGCGCGGAGATCGATCTCGGCGCTGTCGCCCATGATCCGCACCCGCGCCTCGACGCTCGGCGCCGACGCGTCGATCGACAGCTCGCGGCTCGCGCGCCCGGCCAGACCGCTTCGGCCCGTCGCTCGCGCCTCGACGCGGACGATCCCCGCCCCCGCGACCTCGAAGGGCCCCTCGTACGCTCGCCACGCGCCCTCGCCGACCCGCACCGACACCGACGCTGGCGCCTCGTCGCTCGCGACGTCGATGCGCACGACGGGCGGCGAGATGAACCAGCCCGAGGTGTGCGGCGGAGCGGCGGTCTCGATGCTCACGCCCGGGGGCGCCTCGCCCTCGCCCGCGTCGGCCGGCACGGTCCATGCGAGCGTGCGGCCGCGCTCGTCCGCTCGCTCGGCCCAGGCGATGCCGTCCTGCGCGCTCTCGCGGATCTCGACGCCCGCGTCGTCCGCTCCGTGCGCGCGTGAGGCGGCCTCGAGGATCCGGCGGAGCTCGCCGCTCGTGACGAGGCCGTCGCGCCTCGCGGCGAGGGCGCGCTGCGCCGCGCGGTCGAGGAATGCCTCCCGCGTCGCCGGTCGGGGCTCGGCCCAGATGTCGTCGAGCAGCGTGCCGCCGTCCTCGCGACGGCGGGCGGGCACGTCCGTCGGCGCGCCTCCGAACGACACGGTCGTCGCGGCGGCGCGCACGTACATGTGGTACCTCGCGTCGGCTCCTCGCCACGCGGGCTCGAACGCCAGCCCGCAGACGCGGACGCTCCCCTCGCGCCGCAGCGCCTCGGCCGCGCTTCCGTCGTCGGCGGCGATCGACCCGTCGAGCATGCGCCGCTCGGGCAGGGGCAGCTCCCGGAAGGTCGTCGCGTCGTCGCGCGCGACGAGCACGCTCGGGCCGAACGAGAGGCTCTGCAGCGCCGGCTCGTCGATCGTCGGCTCGGCGCGGAGCGCGCGAGGGACGACGACCCGCAGGACGTCACCCGCATGCCAGACGCGCTCCACCCGCGCGAAGCCGCCCGGCGCGCGGCGCGCGTCGACGGGGGACCCGTTCACGGAGAAGGCCACCTCGCCCGCCGCCCACTCGGGCACCCGCACGTTGAGCGTCAGGGCGACGGGCTCTCCCTGCGGTTCGATCTCGATGCGCGCCTCGTCCGACCACGGATACGCCGCGTCGACCGAGACCGCGACGCCCTGCTCGCGCCAGG
>JAJUIM010000202.1 GCA_029267645.1 Microbacterium sp. | reverse complement strand
GGGCTCCGCCCAGTACGCGCAGAACGTCGAGATCCTCGCGCGCGACGGATCCAACCTCACGGTCATCTCGGTGCAGAAGTGGGACGACGACGCGATCCACGCGGCGGCCCACCAGGCGCGCGTCGACCGCGACGCCTCGCTCACGCACTTCGTCGTCACGTTCGGCGGCGGCGTCGTGCGCGTGAACCCCAACCTCGAGCTGTCGGGCCAGGGATCGCACGGCGAGATGTACGGCCTGTCGTACAGCGACACGGGTCAGCACTTCGAGAGCCAGGTGTACCTCTTCCACAAGGGCGCCGACACCTCGGGCGACGTGCTCTACAAGGGCGCGCTCGAGGGCACGACCGCCCGCAGCGTGTGGATCGGCGACGTGCTCATCGGACCCGACGCGACGGGCACCGACTCGTACGAGGCGAACCGCAACCTGCTGCTGACGAACGGCGCGCGCGCCGACTCGATCCCGAACCTCGAGATCAAGACGGGCGACATCAAGGGCGCCGGCCACGCGTCGGCGACCGGTCGCTTCGACGACGAGCAGCTGTTCTACCTGCAGGCGCGCGGCATCGACGAGACCGAGGCGCGACGACTCATCGTGCTCGGCTTCCTCGCCGAGGTGCCGCAGAAGATCCAGATCCCCGAGCTGCAGCAGGCGCTCATCGCTGAGATCGAGCGCGAGATCGCCGAGGGGGTCAAGGAGTGACCGCGACCCGCGTGTGCGCGTTCAGCGAGCTCGTGCAGGACGAGCCGCGACGCGTCGAGATCGACGGCGTGCCGATCGCCGTCGTGCGTGACAGCAACGACGAGGTGCACGCCATCGGCGACACCTGCACGCACGGCGACATCTCCCTTTCCGAGGGGTTCGTCGAGGGCGACACGCTCGAGTGCTGGGCGCACGGATCCGCGTTCTCGCTCCGCACGGGCAAGCCCCTGAACCTCCCTGCTTACGAGCCCGTCCCGGTCTACGGCGTCGAGATCGACGGCGACGACGTGCTCATCGACATCAACGTGAAGAAGGAAAACTGACATGGCTGTCCTCGAGATCCGCGACCTGCACGTCACGGTCGAGACCGATGAGGGAACGACCCCGATCCTCAACGGCGTCAACCTGACCATCTCCAGCGGCGAGACGCACGCGATCATGGGCCCGAACGGCTCGGGCAAGTCGACGCTCGCGTCGACCATCGCCGGCCACCCGAAGTACGAGGTCACGGGCGGCTCCATCACGCTCGACGGCGAGGACGTCCTCGAGATGAGCGTCGACGAGCGCGCTCGCGCGGGCCTGTTCCTCGCGATGCAGTACCCCGTCGAGATTCCCGGCGTGACCGTCACGAACTTCCTCCGCACCGCCAAGACGGCGATCGATGGCGAGGCGCCCTCGATCCGCACGTGGACGAAGGAGGTCAAGGAGGGCATGAAGAACCTCCGTATGGACTCCAAGTTCGCGCAGCGCAACGTCAACGAGGGCTTCTCGGGCGGCGAGAAGAAGCGCCACGAGATCCTGCAGCTCGAGCTGCTCAAGCCGCAGATCGCGATCCTCGACGAGACCGACTCGGGCCTCGACGTCGACGCGCTGAAGATCGTGTCGGAGGGCGTGAACCGCGCGAAGGAGCACACGGGCCTCGGCGTCCTGCTCATCACGCACTACACGCGCATCCTCCGCTACATCAAGCCCGACCACGTGCACGTCATGGTCGCGGGCCAGGTCGTCGAGGAGGGTGGCCCCGAGCTGGCCGACCGCCTCGAGAACGAGGGCTACGCGGCGTACCTACCCGCCGACGCGCCCCTCGAGGGCTGAGGAAGCGTAGGGTTACGGCTATGACCGCCACGCTCACCTCCGAGAAGTACGACGAGGTCACCGAGGCGCTCAAGGACGTCATGGATCCCGAGCTCGGGGTCAATGTCGTCGACCTGGGCCTCATCTACGACCTCGCATGGGACGACGAGAACGATGCTCTCGTGATCCACATGACGCTCACGAGCGCCGGCTGCCCCCTGACCGATGTCCTCGAGGAGCAGACCGCGCAGTCGCTCGACGGCGTCGTGGAGCGGTTCCGCATCAACTGGGTGTGGATGCCGCCGTGGGGTCCCGAGCGCATCACCGACGACGGACGCGACCAGATGCGAGCCCTTGGCTTCGCGATCTGATCTCGTCGTATGACAGGCCCGCAGGCATTCGCCTGCGGGCCTGTCGCATGCGGGCGATAGGGTCGAGGGCGTGACGACTCCTCTCGACGCCCTGCCCCTCGACGTCCTCCGTCAGCGCTCGAGCACGAAGTGGGCCACGCATCCGGATGACGTGCTGCCGCTGTTCGTCGCCGAGACCGACTTCCCGCTCGCCGAGCCGATCGAGCGAGCCCTCTCCGCCGCGCTCCGCGTGGGCGACACGGGCTACGTGCCGCCGCGCACGCGCTACCCCGAGGCGTTCGCGGGCTTCGCGGCGCGTCGCTGGGGGTGGCAGGTGGATCCGGACCGCGTGCGCACCACGTGCGACGTCATGATGGCCGTCGCCGAGCTGATCCGCGCCGTCGCGCGGCCGGGCGAGGGCGTCGTGATCACCTCGCCCGTGTACCCGCCGTTCTTCGACGTGCACGACGAGTCGGGCACCGTCTGCGTCGACGTGCCGCTGCTGCGCCGCGACCGCGGCTGGGAGCTCGACCTCGCGGGCATCGACCGCGCGCTGGCCGACGGCGCCGTCGCGGTCCTGCTCTGCAACCCGCACAACCCGACCGGCACGGTGCACGAGCCCGAGACGCTGGCGGCGCTCGCCGAGATCGCCCGCCGGCACGACGCGGTCGTGATCAGCGACGAGATCCACGCGCCGCTCACGATGCCCGGCGCGCGCTTCACGCCCTTTCTTACGGTGTCCGACGCGGCGCGCGAGGTCGGCGTCGCGGTGCACAGCGCGAGCAAGGCGTTCAACCTCGCGGGCCTCAAATGCGCGCACATGGTGACGGCCACCGACGGCATGAGCGAGGTCGTGCAGCGGATCCCGATGGAGGTCGAATGGCGCACGGGCCTGTTCGGCATCATCGCGGGGATCGCGGCCTACGAGGAGGGGGAGGCGTGGCTCGACGCGCTCGTCGCCCGCCTCCACGCCAACCAGTCGCTCCTCGTCGATCTCCTCGCCGAGCACGCGCCGGGCGCGCGGTACGAGCCGGGCGACGCGGGCTTCCTCGCGTGGGTCGACGTCACGGCGCTCGACTGGGGCGAGAACCCCGCAGCCTTTCTGCTCGAACACGCCCGCATCGCGGTGAATCCCGGTCCGTCGTTCGGCGACCCCGGCCACGGGCACATCCGCATCAACTACGGCACGGGCCCCGAGATCCTGGCGGAGGCGCTCGGTCGCGTCGGCGCACTCAGCTGACTCTCGATTATCAAGGTACGATAGGTACCTATCGTTTCGCGATATGAGGGGGTCATTATGGCCGTATGGGCCGCGCGAAGCGCGCAGGTGATCGTCGGGCTCGGCATGCTCGGCGCGCTGTTCCTTCAGGTGCTCATCGTCGTGCAGTCGGCGACGGAGTTCGGCCCGCCCGCGGGCGGATACGCCGTCGTGACGTGCGCCGTGCTGTTCTTCGTCTGCGTCGAGAGCGCCCTCATCTGCCTGCTGCGGCTGCTGTCGATGGCGAGCCGTGGATCCATCTTCCACGTGCGCGCCTTCGCGTGGGTGAACGCGCTCATGTGGTCGGCGGTCGCGGCGGGTGCGTTCGTATTCGCGGCCGCGGTGATCATGGCGCCGCTGCCAGATGCGACGGGGCCCGCGCCGGGCATGATCTTGCTCATGGGCGTGTTCGGCGCGCTGTGCGAGGGCGTCGCGCTCGTGGTCGTCGTGCTGCGCGGCCTGCTCGTGCAGGCGATCGCGTCGCGCCGCGAGGTCGCGGACCTGCGCGCCGAGCTCGACGAGGTGATCTGATGCCGATCGTCGTCGACATCGACGTGATGCTCGCGAGGCGCAAGATGGCGGTGGGGGAGCTCGCGGATCGCATCGGCATCACGCCCGCGAACCTGGCCGTCCTCAAGAACGGCCGGGCGAAGGCCGTGCGATTCGCGACGCTCGAGGCGCTGTGCCGCGAGCTCGAGTGTCAGCCCGCCGACCTCCT
>JAJUIM010000223.1 GCA_029267645.1 Microbacterium sp. | reverse complement strand
GCGCTGTCGCTCGGCATCGCGGTGCCGCTCGCGGCGCAGGTCGTCTGCGGCCCCATCATCGTGCTCTTCGCCCCGGAGGTCGCGCTCTACGGGGTCGTGGCGAACATGATCGCGGGCCCCGCGGCCCCCGCCGCGACCGTGTTGGGGCTCGTTGCGTGCCTCGCGCATCCCTTCCCGCCCCTCGCGCTCGGCGCTGCCGCGCTCGCCTGGCTGCCGTCGGCGTGGGTCGCGCGCACGGCCGAGGTGTTCGCATCGCTGCCGTCCGCGCGCCTCGCGTGGCAGGAGGGCGTCGGAGGCTTCGCCGCGCTCGCGATCCTCGGCGCGTGCGCCGTCGTCGTGATCGCGCGCCTACCGCCGGGCCGCACGGCGCGGATCCTGCGCCGTGCGAGCGCGGGGATCCTCGCCGTCGCGCTCGGCGCCGGCGCGGGAACGGTCGCGCTCGGGGGCGTCGCGGCTCCCCTCACGGCACCGCGCGACTGGTCGATCGCGCTGTGCGACGTCGGCCAGGGAGACGCCGTTGTGTTGCGCTCGGCGGGCCGCGTCGCGATCGTCGACACTGGCCCCGACGAGGAGGCCTTCGCCCGATGTCTCGCCCGGCTGGGGGTCGATCGCGTCGACCTCGCCTTCCTCACGCACTTCGACGCCGACCACGTCACGGGCGTGCCTGCGCTCGCGGGCCGGGGCGCGACGATCCTCCACGGCCCCGCCGAGTCGGGCCGCGACCTCGAATCCGCCCGCGCCGTCGCGAGCGAGGTGCGCGAGGCGTTCGCGGGCACGCACGGCACGCTCGGCGAGGCGGCGTGGCGGGTGCTCTGGCCCGCGCGCGACTCGCGCGCGTTCGGGCCCGGCAACGACACGAGCCTCGTGCTCGAGATCGCGGGACCGGGGGTGCCGCGCACGCTGCTCCTCGGCGACCTGTCGGAGGATGCGCAACAGCTGCTGTCGTCGTCGGGTCGCGTTGCGGGCGCGTTCGACGTCGTGAAGGTCTCGCACCACGGCAGCCGCGATCAGTCGAGCGAGCTGTATCTGCGGCTCGGCGCCCGCCTCGCCCTCATCGGGGTCGGCGAGAACGACTACGGCCACCCGCACCCCGACCTCCTCGCGACGCTCGCGCAGGCGGGATCCGTCGTCGCGCGAAGCGATCGCGACGGGCTCGTGCTCGTCGACTTCGAGGACGGCCTCACGGTGTGGCGCGAGCACGGATCCTCGGGCGGGCCCGAACGCGACGAGGGCGCCCCCGCAGGGACGCCCTCGGCCGCACGCGAGCGGATCACTTCACGACGAGGCTCACGATCTTCGGCGCGCGCACGATCGCCTTCACGATCTGGCCGTCGCCGACGAAGCGCAGGACGCGCTCGTCCTCGCGCGCGAGCTTCTCGAGCTCGTCGGGGGCGATCGTCGCGGGCACCTCCAGCTGCGCGCGCACCTTGCCGTTGACCTGCACGACCGCCGTGACGGCGTCCTCGACGAGCAGGGTCGGATCCGCGGCGCGCCAGGATGCCTGGCTCACGGACGGCTCGTAGCCGAGCGCCTCCCACATCTCCTCGGCCGTGTGCGGCGCGAAGAGGTCGAGCACCATGGCGACCGTCTCGACGGCCTCGCGCACGGCGGCGTCGCCCGCACCCGGACCCTGGTCGATCGTCTTGCGCACGGCGTTGACGAGCTCCATGAGGCGTGCGACGACGACATTGAACTTCGTCTGCTCGATGAGGCCGGGCGCCTCCGAGAGCAGGCGGTGCGTCACGCGGCGCAGCGCCTGGTCGCCCGTGCCGAAATCGGCGCCGGGCTCGCTCGAGACCTCCTGCGCGGCGCGCAGCGCGCGGGCGAGGAACTTCTTGGCGCCCTGCGTCTGCACGTCCTTCCAGTCCTTGTCGTCTTCGACGGGGCCCGCGAACGCGAGCGCGACGCGCACGGCGTCCGCCCCGTGCTCGGCGATCTCGTCGGTGACCTGCACGAGGTTGCCCTTCGACTTCGACATCTTCGAACCGTCGAGCAGCACCATGCCCTGGTTGATGAGGCTCGAGAAGGGCTCGGTGAAGTCGACGTAGCCAAGGTCGAACAGCACCTTCGTGATGAAGCGCGCGTACAGCAGGTGCAGGATCGCATGCTCGACGCCGCCGATATACGTGTCGACGGGAGCCCAGCGGCGCGCCTCGTCAGGGTCGAACATCGCCTGGTCGCTCTGCGGCGAGAGGAAGCGCAGGAAGTACCACGAGCTGTCGACGAACGTGTCCATCGTGTCGGGGTCGCGGCGCGCGGGCTCGCCCGTCACGGGATCCGTCGTCGCCACCCACTCGGCGGCGCCGCCGAGCGGCGATGTGCCCTTGGGCTTCAGGTCGATGTCCTTCGCGACCGGCAGCGTGACGGGCAGCTGGTCGGCCGGCACCTTCTCGATGCGACCGTCGTCGGTGTGGATCATCGGGATCGGCGTGCCCCAGAAGCGCTGGCGCGAGATGAGCCAGTCGCGCAGGCGGTACTGCTTCGCGGCGCGGCCCGTGCCGCGCTCGGCGAGGATCTCGATCGCGCGCGCGATCGCGTCCGCCTTCGTAAGGCCGTCGAGCTCGCCCGAGTTCACGAGGCGCCCCTCACCCGCGAGCGCCTCGCCCGTCTGGGCGGGATCCGCAAGCTCCTCGCCCTCGGCCGTCGTGTCGACGACGACGCGCACGGGCAGGTCGAAGCGGCGGGCGAAGTCGAGGTCGCGCTGGTCGTGCGCGGGCACGGCCATGACGGCGCCGTGGCCGTAGTCGGCCAGCACGTAGTCGGCGGCCCAGATCGGCAGGCGCTCGCCGTTGATGGGGTTGATCGCGAAGCGCTCGAGCGGCACGCCCGTCTTCTCGCGGTCGGCCTGCTGGCGCTCGATGTCCGACTGCTTCTGCGTGCGGTCGAGGTAGTCCTGGAAGCGCATGCGCGCCTCGGGGCTCGCCGTCGCGATGAGCTCGGCTGCCAGGTCGCTGTCGGGGGCGACGACCATGAACGTCGCGCCGTGCAGCGTGTCGGGCCGCGTCGAGTAGACCGTGACCTTCTCGTCGCGCCCCTCGATCTCGAAGTCGATGTCGGCGCCGTACGAGCGGCCGATCCAGTTGCGCTGCATCTGCAGCACCTTGCTCGGCCACGCGCCCTCGAGCTGGTTCAGGTCGTCGAGCAGCCGGTCGGCGTAGTCGGTGATCTTGAAGTACCACTGCGTGAGCTTCTTCTTCTCGACCACCGCGCCGCACCGCTCGCAGTGCCCGTCGACGACCTGCTCGTTCGCGAGCACCGTCTGGTCGTTGGGGCACCAGTTGACGGGGCTCTCCTTGCGGTACGCCAGCCCGCGGTCGTACATCTGCTGGAACAGCCACTGGTTCCAGCCGTAGTACTCCGGGTCGGACGTGTGCAGCACGCGCGACCAGTCGAACGAGACGCCGTAGCGCTTCAGGCTCGCGCGCTGCTGCGCGATGTTGTCGTAGGTCCACTCACGCGGATCCGCGCCGCGCTGGATCGCGGCGTTCTCGGCGGGCAGGCCGAACGAGTCCCAGCCCACGGGGTGCAGCACGTTGAAGCCGCGGTGCCGCCAGTAGCGCGCGACGATGTCGCTGTAGAGGTAGTTCTCGGCGTGCCCCATGTGCATGTCGCCCGAGGGGTACGGGAACATCGCGAGCACGTACTTGCGGGGGCGGTCATCGCCGTCGCCGCCCGCGAGGAAGACCCCTTCG
>JAJUIM010000243.1 GCA_029267645.1 Microbacterium sp. | reverse complement strand
TCTCGGCCGTGCCGAGCGACGCCTCGATCGCCTCGACCTCGTCGACGTCGACCGCCGCGTGCTCGAACTGGCTCTGGTACAGCCGCCAGTAGGCGCCCTTCTTCGCGATGAGCTCGTCATGGGCGCCCTTCTCGACGATCGACCCGTGCTCCATCACGAGGATGAGGTCGGCGTCGCGGATCGTCGAGAGGCGGTGCGCGATTACGAACGACGTGCGGCCCTGGCGCAGCGCCGCCATGGCGTGCTGCAGCAGCAGCTCGGTGCGGGTGTCGACGGAGCTCGTGGCCTCGTCGAGGATCAGCACCTGCGGCCGGCGCAGGAACGCGCGCGCGATCGTGATGAGCTGGCGCTCGCCCGCCGACACGTTCGCGGCGTCTTCCTCGAGCACGGTGTCGTAGCCGTCGGGCAGTGAGTGCACGAAGCGGTCGACGTAGGTGGCCTCGGCCGCCTCGCGCACCTCGTCGTCGGTCGCCTGCTCGTTGCCGTAGCGGATGTTGTCGCGGATCGAGCCCGCGAACAGCCACGGATCCTGCAGCACCATGCCCGTGCGCGAGCGCAGGTCGGCGCGGGTCATCTCCCCCACGTCCTGGCCGTCGAGCGTGATGCGCCCGCCGTCGAGCTCGTAGAACCGCATGAGCAGGTTCACGAGGGTGGTCTTGCCGGCACCCGTCGGCCCGACGATCGCGACCGTCTGGCCCGGTTCGACGCGGAACGACAGATCCTCGATGAGCGGCTGGTCGTCGGAGTACGAGAAGCGCACGCCCTCGAACTCGATGACGCCCGCGCCGTCCTCGGGGGCCGTCGGCGCGTCGTCGGCGTCGGGCTCCTGGTCCTCCTCGTCGAGCAGCGCGAAGACGCGCTCGGCCGAGGCCGTGCCCGACTGCACGACCGGCAGCATGCCGCCGAGCTCGGTGAGGGGCTGCGTGAACTGCTGCGAGTACTGCACGAACGCCTGCACGTCGCCGATGCGGATCTGGCCGCCCGCGACCATGACGCCGCCGAGCACGGCGATGCCGGCGTACGTGAGGTACCCCACGAACTGCATCGACGGCATCATGATGCCCGACAGGAACTGGGCCTTGAACGACGACTGGAAGAGCTCTTCGTTCTCCTCCTGGAACGCCTCGCGCATGGCCTTCTCGCGGCCGTACACCTTGACGAGCGCGTGGCCCGAGAACGACTCCTCGACGCGCGAGTTGAGCCGGCCGACCTTGCGCCACTGCGTCTGGAACGCCTTCTGCGACTTCGGCCCGATGACGCCCATGATGATGCCGATGAGCGGCAGCGAGACGAGCGCCACGAGGGCGAGCTGCCACGAGATCGAGAACATCATCGCGATGACGCCGACCACGGTGAGCAGCGACGTGATGGCGCCCGACAGCGACTGCTGCAGCGTCTGCGTCATGTTGTCGACGTCGTTCGTGACGCGGCTGATGAGCTCGCCGCGCTGCACCCTGTCGAAGTAGCTCAGGGGCAGGCGGTTGATCTTGCGCTCGATGTCGTCGCGCACGCGCCACATGGTGCGCACCATGATGACGTTGATGATGTACCCCTGCAGCCACTGCAGGAGCGCCGAGACGACGTAGATCGCCATGGCCCACACGACGAACGTGCGCAGCCGGTCGAAGTCGATGCCCGCGCCCGGCGCGAAGTTCTGCATGGCCGCGACCATGTTGGCGAACTCCTGCTGGCCCGCCGCCTCGAGCGCCGCGACGACCTCGCTCTGACTGAGGCCCGCGAACTGCGAGCCCATGGCGGTCGACAGCACGCCCTCGAAGACGACGTTGGTGGCCTCGCCGAGCACCTTGGGCCCGGCGACCGAGAGCACGACGCCGATCGCGCCGAGGACGGAGGCGAGGATGAACGCCCACGCGTACGGCTTCAGCAGGCCGATGAAGCGCTTGAAGCTCGGCCAGAAGTCCTTGGGCTTGCCGCCCATCGCGCCGGGCTCGCCGGCGCCGGCGGCGATCATCGCCTCGTGCGCCGCGAGTTCCTCGTCGCGGTCGTCGATCGTCGTGTCGGCGCTCGTCATGCAGTCACCCCCTTCTCCTCGGCGCCCATCTGGGATTCGACGATCTCGCGATACGTCGTGCTCGTCTCGAGCAGCTGCTCGTGCGTGCCGATGCCGGCCACGCGCCCGTCGTCGAGCACGAGGATCCGGTCGGCGTCGGTGATGGTCGACACGCGCTGCGCGACGACGATCTTCGTGACCTCGGGCAGCTCGCGCCACAGCGCCTGGCGCAGGCGCGCGTCGGTCGTGAGGTCGAGGGCCGAGAACGAGTCGTCGAACACGAGCACGTCGGGCTGGTGCACGATGGCGCGCGCGATCGCGAGGCGCTGGCGCTGGCCGCCCGACACGTTCGTGCCGCCCTGCGAGATGGGGCTGTCGAGCCCCTTGGGCTTCTCGCGCACGAAGTCCGCGGCCTGGGCGATCTCGAGCGCGTGCCACAGCTCGTCGTCGGTCGCCTCCTCGCGCCCGAACCGCAGGTTCGAGGCGATCGTGCCGCTGAACAGGAACGGGCGCTGCGGCACGAGGCCGATGCCCTTCCACAGCGCGTCGAGGTCGGCGTCCTTCACGTCGACGCCCTGCACCCGGACGGATCCGCTCGTCGCGTCGAACAGGCGCGGGATGAGCGAGACGAGCGTCGTCTTGCCGGCGCCGGTCGAGCCGATGATCGCGACGGTCTCGCCGGGGTCGGCGCGGAACGAGATGCCCGAGAGGATCGGCTGCTCGGCGCCGGGGTACGTGAACGACACGTCGTCGAACACGACGGATCCGCGATCCGGCATGTCGGTCACGGGGCGCTCGGGCGGCGTGACCGTCGTCTCGCTGCTCAGCACCTCCGAGATGCGCTCGGCCGAGACGGCCGCACGGGGGATCATGATCGCCATGAAGCTCGCCATCATGACGCCGCCGAGGATCTGGCCGACGTACTGCATGAAGGCGAACAGTGTGCCGATCTGGGTGTTGCCCGCGTCGACCTCGACGCCGCCGAACCACACGACCGCGACGATCGTGACGTTGAGCACGAGCATGACGAGCGGGAACATGAGCACGAACAGCGAGCCGACCTTGCGGCCCACGATCATGATGTCGGTGTTGGCGACGCCGAAGCGCTCCTGCTCGATGTCCTCGCGCACGAACGCGCGCACGACGCGCACGCCCGTGAGCTGCTCGCGCATGACGCGGTTGATGGCGTCGAGCTTGACCTGGTAGCTGCGGAACAGGGGCACCATGCGGCTGATGACGAGGGCCGCGAGGATCAGCAGCACGGGGATCGCGACCGCGAGGATCCAGCTGAGCCCCACGTCCTGCCGGACGGCCATGATGATGCCGCCGATCGCCATCATGGGCGCCATGATGAGCATCGTCGCGCTCATCATGGCGAGCATCTGCACCTGCTGCACGTCGTTCGTGTTGCGGGTGATGAG
>JAJUIM010000014.1 GCA_029267645.1 Microbacterium sp. | reverse complement strand
GCCCGCGCCGCGCGCGCTCGAGTAGCGCCATCCGTCGGCGATGTACCAGCCGGGCGACGCGGGATCCTGCGCCCCCACCCACCGCACGAGGTCGCGGTGGACGAAGTCGTCGGCGTCGAACACCATGACGAAGTCGGGCTCATGCGTCCGCGCCGCCAGCAGGCCGACCGCGAGCTTGCTGCCCTTGTCGGCGATGAGCGCCTCCCAGCGCTCCTCGCGCTTCACGGGCTCGGCCGTCGGCGGGAAGTCGACCGGCACGAACGTCGTGCGCGGCGGCAGCGCGAACGACGGCGGCCTGTTGCCGACGACGATGACGACGTAGTCGTCGCTCGTCTGGCGCGCGATCGACCGCAGCGTGCGCTCGAGGAGCGCCTCGACCCTGCCGTAGTCGGTCGCGTTGGCGGGGTGGCGCAGCGAGGTCACGAAGGCGAGGGTCACGGTGCGTCAGTCTAGGCGCTGCCCCTGCGACCGCGGATCCGCGACAGGATCCCGCGCGGCGGCACCGGCTCGGGCGCCTGCTCACGCTCGCGATCGGCGAGGAACGCCTCGCCCGACGCCGGGGGCTCCTCCCCCGTCGCGATCGCGCGCGCGAGCGACACCTTGCCGGTCGCCGCGACGCGCGCGACGACGTCGGGCGTCCGCCGCTCCGCGAGCGCGCGGGCGAGCGCCTTCGCGACGCGCTGGTCGATGTCGCCGCGCGCGGGGTTCGCCCGCAAGAAGGATCCCAGAAGCCGCGCGATCTCGTCGCCGGGCGCCGCGGATCCCTCGGACGACGCCGCGAGGAGGTCAACGAGGTGCGCGGGCTGCTCGGCCGCGAGCTGCGCGGTTCGCAGGAGCGCCTGCGCCGCCGCGTCCGGGGCGTCTCGCCCCACGGCGAGCGCGAGCGCGGCCTGCGCACGCGCGCCCTCGGCCCGCAGCCGCGCATCGTGCCGCGACGTCCTGTCGACGGGGCGGGACCCGCCCTCCCACAGGTCGCGCGGGAACGCCGCCTCGAGCGCGTCGAGGTCGACCTCGGGCGGCGCGACGGGGCCGAGCTCGAGGGCCTCCTCGACAGACGAGGCGAAGCGCACATCGGCGCGCCCCGTTCCCGCGTAGTAGTCGAGGTACTTGAAGGGGTGCTCGGCCGCGGGGACGAGCGGCCGCGACGGCACGCCGTACGCGTCGGCCAGCACGAGCGCGTGCAGCGAGCTCGCCACGACGAACGTCGCGGCGCGGATGCGCGATGCGATGTCGAGCGGATCCCCGAGCGGGCTCAGCACGCCCTCGCCGCCGACGCGGTCCAGCTCGTTGAGGTTCGGCACGACGAGGACATCAGCGGCGCCCGCGGGCTCGACGTCCGGCAGCAGCCGCGGCAGCAGCAGCGCCGGATCCCCGAACACCTCGGGCGTCGGCACGCCGCTGCCGAGCAGCACGGCGCGCGTGAGCGGCCCGCGCACGGCCCGCACGTCGAGCGGATACCGCACTCGCTGGCGCACCTTGCCGTTGATGCCTGCGCCCCACACCACATCGCCCGGCTCGGCGAAGTGGATGACGCTGCCGACCGACAGCAGGCGGGCGCCCGCCGGCGCGACCGCGTCGCCCGCGAGCGCTGCGACGAGGAGCGGCCCGATCTCGTCGCCGAAGTTGGCGGCGGCGCCCGGGTCCTCCGGGATCCACCGGGGGACGCGGACGCCGCCGATCGTGCTGTCGTCGAAGCTCACGCGCTCATGATGTCAGGAGCAGCTGTCAGGAATAGCGGACGATCGTGCCCTTGCCGGGCGTCCACTGGATGTACCCGTGCTCGAACTGCTGCCGGCACGCGCCGCCCGCGTACGTGCACTTCTCGCCCGACGTGGGGTAGCCGAGGCGGCTGTGCTCGTTGCCGAGGTCCTGGTAGCGGTTCATGATCGAGCCGTAGATCGGCTGCGATCCCCCGGCCTTCGACGAGTAGACCTTGCCGCCCGCGAACTGCTGGTAGCAGGCGCCGCCCTTGAGGCCGCACTTCGTGCTCGTCGTGGGATACCCGAGCTTGCCGCTCTCCTTGCCGCCGGCCTTCCAGCCGGCGATCATGCGGTTCGCGACCGCGTGGCCGCCCGTCGCCGACGACCAGAAGGTCGCGCCGCCCGAGAACTGCTGGTAGCAGCCGCCGTTCTTGAGGCCGCACGTCATGGCGCGTTTCGGGTAGCCGAGCGATCCGTTCTCGCGGTTCACCTCGCTCCAGCCCTGGAGGATGGCGCGCGTGACGGGCACCGAGCCGTTGCTCGACGAGTAGACCGCGCCGCCCTGGAACGCCTGGTAGCAACCGCTGTGCTTGAGGCCGCACTTCAGGTTCGCGTTCGGGTAGCCGAGCGCGCCCTTCTCCTTGTTGACGGCGTTCCAGCCCGGCAGGATCTTCCCGCCGACCGTGCTCGCGCCCGTCGCGGGCGACCAGTACACGCCGCCGCCCTCGAACACCTGGTAGCAGCCGCCCTTCGCGAGGCCGCACCGCTCATCGGAGGTCGGGTAGCCGAGCGATCCGTTCTGCGCTCCCCCGGACCGCCACTCGACGCGGATCGATCCGGTCGTGAAGTGGGCCCCCGTCTTCTTCGACCAGAAGATCTGGCCGCCCTGGAAGTCCTGGTAGCAGCCGTTGTAGCGCGACAGACCGCACTTCTCGGCGCTGATCGGCTGGCCGAGCTTGCCCGAGGCGCCGCCGAGCGACTTCCACTTCTCGCCGATCGCGCCCGTCACGGACGGCGTGTTCGGCTTGGACGGCTTGGACGGCTCGCGCGTGCCGCCGAACCAGTCGGTGTAGTAGTTGTAGAAGTTGCGGTTGCCGTAGGCCGAGCACGAGTCGCCGACGCCGTAGCCGGCGTTCAGCGCCGCCCGGTTCGGCTGGTACGGCGTGTAGTAGTACAGCGCCGCGGTCGCCTTGTTCTCGATGCGCACGGCGCCCGATCCGCACGACGCGTTCGGGTGGTAGCGCACCTGCGAGGTCTTGCCGACGGGATACCAGCTGAAGTACGAGTCCTTCGTGTACCGCTGCAGCTGGTACGCGGCCATGTACATCTGGTTCTGGAAACCGAAGTACTTCGCGTTGCACGCCGCGTCGTCGGGGCACGCGTAGCCCATCGCGATGTCGTAGCGGAACTGGCTCGGCCACGTGTGCGTGACGAGGCCCTGCTCCTTCTGCAGCATGACGATGAGCACCTTCTCGCTCACCTTGCACGCCTTCGAGACCTTCGAGATGATCGTCGCCGCCGACTCGTTGCGGCCGCCCTGGTACGACCCCGTGCAGTACGAGTTCGGCGACTTCGAGACGGTGTTCATCTTGAAGTCCTTGAGGCAGGTGTAGTTCGGGTCGCACGAACGGACCTTGCCGTTGAAGAAGCTCTGGATCTGCGAGGCGCTCATCGTGCCCGACGTGTACATCTTCGCGTCGCTGATGATGTTGCCGGGGCGGAAGCCGCTGAGCGTCGCCGCGCGCAGGCCGTCCTGCGTCGCCGAGTACGCGCCGGGATCGGCCTCGTCCTCGATGTTCGACCCGATGTAGTCGCCGTTCTCGGGGGTCGGGATCTCGCCCACGATGTCGTCCTCGGGCGCCTCGGTGGGCTCGGGGGTCGGCTCGGCCGTCGGGGCGGGCGCCTCGGTCGGCTCAGCCGTCGGCTCCGCAGTCGGCTCGGCCGTTGGATCCGTCGTGTAGCCGTCGCGGATGACGCCGTCGTCGGGCGCCTCGGTCTCGGCGGGCGCCGGCTCGACGGTCGGGGCGGGCGTCGCGGCGGGATCCGTCTGCGCCGACGCCGCAGATGGCAGGAGGCCGCCGACGAGTGCTGCGAGTGCCAGGATCCCGAAGACCGCCGAGCTCTTTCGGGCGCGGCTGGAGGACGTTCTGAAGCGACGCATGGTAACCAGTGTGACAGATGTGACTCGTGTGCAACACCCGAAATCGTGCGATCCCTGATCCGGCGCATACCATGTGCCCATGCGTCACGGCCCCCAGGTGCTCGTCTTCCCGGCCTATCTGAACAACGCGTTCCTCAATCTGCTCGAGCTCGCGCCCCGCGCCGACGGCTTCCGCGTCACGGGCGCGCACACGTTCGACGACCTCGTGCGCGAGGCGCGCACGCTCGGCGAGGGCGACGTGCTCCACCTGCACTGGACGACGCCGATCGTGCAGCAGGCGCAGTCGGAGGCCGACGCCCGGCGGCGCCTCGCGCGAATCGAGCGCCTGCTCGGCGACGTCCGTGGCCGGGGCACCCGCCTCGTGTGGACGCTGCACAACCGCCTGCCGCACGAGCTGACCTTCCACGATCTCGAGGTGCGGCTGTACCGCCTCATCGCGGCGCACGCCGACGCCGTACACATCATGGCGCCGCACACGCCCGAGGCCGTCTCGGACGTCGTGACGCTCGACCCGCGCACGATCCGCCAGATCCCCCACCCCAGCTACGAGGGCGTCTACGACACGTCGGTGACGCGCGGCGACGCCCGCGCCTCGTTCGACATCGCTGGCGACGACACCGCCGTGCTCTTCCTCGGCCAGATCCGCCCCTACAAGGGCGTCGACGCGCTCGCGACCGCCGCGGCCGCCGCCGACGCGCGCCGCGAGAACGACGTCGTGCTCATGCTCGCGGGCGCGGTCAAGGAGATGCCGCGCGCCGAGTTCGCCGCGTCGCTCCCCCGCGACCTGCGCACCGCGACGCACCTCGGCTTCGTCGACGACGCCGACATCGCCCGGTGGTTCCGCGCGGCCGACGTCGCCTGCTTCCCGTACCGCTCGATCCTCAACTCGGGCAGCGTGCACCTCGCCGCGACGTTCCACGTGCCCGTGATCCTGCCGGGCGATCCGCTCCTGCGCCGCCAGTTCGGCGATCAGCCCTGGGTGGCCTTCTTCGACCCGGCGGACCCCGAGGCCTCGATCGCCGACCTCCTCGCCGACCCCGCCCTGTTCGAGGGGCTCGGGCCCGACGACTTCGAGGCCTTCCTCGCGCCGATCGCGCCCTGGGAGGTCTCGCGCGAGTACTCGGCGCTCCTGACCGAGCTCAGCGGCCGAGCCGCCTGAGCGCCGCCCGCGCCCCGCGGCGCGCGAAGCCTCGGGCGCCGCGCGCGATCCGGCCACGCCTGCGCCGCACGACGAGCACGCGGTCGACGACGTCGTAGAGGAAGGCGTCTCGCTCCGAGTACGGCGGCAGCTCGAGCCTCGCCTCCACGCCGATCGCCGAGCCGTCGTCGAGGATCGCGACGGGCGTGAGCGGCCGGTGCAGCGGCAGGGCGTGCGCGGGGAAGGCCGCGTGGAACGTGCGCACGCCGTCGTCGCTCACGCGCCACGCGACCGACGCCGGTTCGATGACGCGCAGCGCGCTGTCGGCGATCGACGCCTCGCCGTCGAGCAGCGCGGGCCGCGCCTCGCGGGATCCCGGCGCCACGGCGCCCTCGATCACGAGCACGTCGCCGCCCGCGAGCTGCTGCACGCGCGGCGCGACCTCCTCGCGCGCCGCGATCCGCGCCGCGTCGCCCGTGCCGGCCTGCCACGCGTCGGCCGCGAACAGCCGCACGCGCGGGCCGAGCGCGCGCGTCGCCTCCGCGACGAGCGCGCCCCACGCGGAAGGATCCCCGTCGCCGCGAGGCTGCGCGAGCTGCCGCGCGAGGCGCTCCACAACCATCGACGCCTCGTCCTCGGTGAGCGCGTCGGCCGGGACCTCCTCGAGGAAGGCGCGCCACGTCGCGACGAGGTCGGCGCGCTCCTCGGACGGATCCGTGCCGTCGCGGTGCCCGCCCGCGACGCGAGCCGCCGCGTGGGCCGCAGCGAACCGGCCGCGGGCCGCGAGCTCGAGCGTGATGCGCCGCAGCGGGCCGACCTCGTCGGGCACGGGCGTCTTCTCGAGCAGCAGCCGCAGCTGGTGCTCGACGCGCTCGTCGTCGCCCGTCGGCTCCTGCCACGCGAGCAGATAGCGCGTGACCGCGACGAACCCGTCGCGGTCCCACACGAGGCGCCCGAAGACGTCGGAGAGCTCGGGGATCCCTGCCTCCGCGACGAGGCGCGCGCACTCCGTCTCCTGTTCGAGGTAGCTCACGAGCGAGGCCGCGCCCCCCGCCCGCGCGGTCATCGAGCCGGCGCCCGGCCGCTCGCGATAGACGTAGACGACGTCGGGCACGATGTCGATCGTGCGGGCCGCGAGCAGCGCTCGCACCATCGGGACGATGTCGTTCGAGCGCGGCACGTCGGGGAAGGCGATGCCGCTGTCACGCCAGAACTCGCTGCGGAACGCGCGGTTCCAGCAGGGGCGGCTGTAGGCGAGGGTCGGCTCGTCGGCCAGCGCGACGCCGCGCGCGGGCCGGTCGAACGCCGGCATCGCGGCGGTCGGCCGCCAGGTGTCGACCGCGCGGAACTTCAGGTAGTCGCCGATGGCCATGTCGGATCCCGACGCCTCGAGCGACTCCGTGAGCGCCTGGTACGCGCCGTCGGGGATGAGGTCGTCGCCGTCGGCGAACACGAGGTAGCGCCCGCGGGCCCGCGCGGCGCCCGCGTTGCGCGCGAATCCGCCGCCGCGCCCGGGCGAGTCGACGACCACGACGCGAGGGTCGCGCTCCGCGACCGATCGCGCGAGGTCGGGCGTGCCGTCAGTCGAGGCGTCGTCGACGACGATGACCTCGAGATCCTCGAGCTGGCGCAGGACCGAGTCGAGCGACTGCCGCAGCCAGGGACGGACGTTGTGGGTGGGGATGACGACCGACAGCAGCGGGGTGCGGGCGTCGCCAGCGGGGCGCGCGGATCCTGACATAGCGGCACCAGGATATGCGACGCTCGCCGTGGCAGGATAGGACGGGTGCTCGCGAGGGCAGTTCTCGCGTCGAATGAAGGAGACTTCCACATGCAGTTGAGCGTGATCGGTTGCGGTTACCTGGGTGCCGTGCACGCGGCCGCGATGGCCTCGCTGGGCCACACCGTCGTCGGCATCGACGTCGACGAGCAGAAGATCGCGAAGCTCTCCGCGGGCGAGCCGCCGTTCCACGAGCCCGAGTTCGCGGAGATCCTCCGCGCGGGCCTCGACTCGGGCAACCTCACCTTCTCGACCGACTACGCCGCGATCGCCGATGCCGACGTGCACTTCATCGGCGTCGGCACGCCGCAGCGCAAGGACGGCCAGGGCGCCGACATGACGTACGTCAACGCGGCCGTCACCGACCTGCTGCCGCACGCGAAGCGCGGATCCCTCATCGCCGGCAAGTCGACCGTGCCGGTCGGCACGGCCGCCCGCCTCGCCGAACAGGCCCGCGAGGTCGGCGTGCGACTCGCGTGGAACCCGGAGTTCCTCCGCGAGGGCTTCGCCGTGAAGGACACGGTCGACCCCGACCGCCTCGTCTACGGCGTCTCGGAGGAGACCCGCGACGAGGACATCGCGACGCTCGACGCCGTCTACTCCTCGATCCTCGAGCGCGAGACCCCGCGCCTCGTGACCGACTACGCGACGGCGGAGCTCGTGAAGATCGCGGCGAACAGCTTCCTCGCGACGAAGATCAGCTTCATCAACGCGATGGCCGAGATCGCCGAGGTCACGGGCGCCGACGTCACGCAGCTCGCCGACGCGATCGGCCACGACGTGCGCATCGGCCGCAAGTTCCTCAACGCCGGCGTCGGCTTCGGCGGCGGCTGCCTGCCGAAGGACATCCGCGCCTTCACGGCCCGCGCCGAGGAGCTCGGGCGCGGCGAGTCGGTCGCCTTCCTCAAGCAGGTCGACGAGATCAACCTCCGTCGCCGCCAGCGCGTCGTCGACCTCGTCGTCGACTCGTTCGACGGTCAGCCGTTCGGCCACCGCGTCGCCGTGCTCGGCCTCGCGTTCAAGCCCGACAGCGACGACATCCGCGACTCCCCCGCCCTCGACGTCGCCGTGCGCCTCAAGGGCCTCGGCGCCGAGGTCGTCTCGTACGACCCGCAGGCCATGGAGACGGCGCGCCGCGCACACCCGCAGCTCGCCTACGCCGACTCGCTCGACGAGGCGCTCGACGGCGCCGAGGCGGTCGTGATCGTGACCGAGTGGAAGCAGTTCAAGGCGCTCGACCCCGCCGAGACGGCCGCGAAGGTCGCGCGCCCCGTCATCTTCGACGGCCGCAACATCCTCGACCCGACCGCGTGGCGCGAGGCGGGCTGGACCTACGCCGGCATGGGGCGCTGATCCGTGACCGATGAGCCGCGGGTCGCGGTGATCGTCCGCACCAAGTCCCGCCCGCAGTTCCTCGACCGCGCGCTGCGCAGCATCACGTCGCAGACCGAGCAGTCGTGGGAGTGCATCATCGTCAACGACGGCGGGTCTCCCGGACCCGTCGACGAGCAGGTCGCGCGGATCCCCGAGCGGCACCGCGACAAGGTGCGCGTGCTGCACCGCGAGAGCCAGCGCGGCCGCTGGGCGAGCGCGAACGCGGGCGTGCTCGTCACGAGCGCGCCGTACATCGTGCTGCACGACGACGACGACTCGTGGCACCCCGAGTTCCTCGAGCGCGCTGTCGCCTACCTCGACGCCCCCGAGCACGCCGACCGCGGCGGGGTCGTCTCGCGCATCGAGATCGTGTGGGAGCGCATCGCGGGCGGCGGCTACGTCGAGCTCGGCCGCGAGGTGTTCCAGCAGCAGCTCACGGCGCCCTCGCTCGGCGACACGATGCTGTTCAACCGCTTCGTGCCGATCGGCTTCGTCTACCGCCGCAGCCTGCACGACGAGCTCGGCCTGTACGACGAGACGCTGCCGGTCGTCGGCGACTGGAACTTCACGCTCAAGGTGCTCACGCGCGGCCCGCTCGAGTACCTCGACGACGAGATCCCCTACGCCTTCTGGCACCAGCGCCCCGGGCAGCAGGGCGTCGCCGGCAACAGCGTCATCTCGAGCGACGACCTGCACAAGAAGTACGACGCGCAGCTGCGCGACGAGGCCTTCCGCGAGTACGTCCAGGAGAACGGCGCGGGGCTGCCGATGTACCTCATCAAGTACATCGACCAGCGCCTCGTCGAGATGGAGGACCGCCTGCGCCACGACATCGAGCGCTACGGCTTCGGCGAGCGGGCCTACCGCAGGCTCCGCCAGAAGCTCCGGCTCGACCGGTAGCCCGAACGCAGAACATCCCCCGGCGAGGTGCCGGGGGATGTTCTGCGTCTGCGGGTCAGTGGGGCGTCGTGCGGATGATCTCGACGGCCCTGTCGATCGGCCCGTCGAAGAGCACCTTGTGCTCGTGGATCACGATGCCGCGCGGGCAGAGATCCTTGACCATGCCCATGCTGTGGCTCACGACGAGCATCGTCACGCCGCGCTGGGTGAGCTCCTTGAGCTTCTCGGCGCACTTCTTGCGGAACGCCTCGTCGCCGACCGCCAGCACCTCGTCGACGAGCAGCACGTCGAGATCGACGTGGATCGCGACCGAGAACGCCAGGCGCATGAACATGCCCGACGAGTAGTGCTTGACCTCCTGGTCGATGAAGTCCTCGATCTCGCTGAACGCGACGATGTCGTCGAAGCGGGCGTCGATCTGCTCCTTCGACATGCCGAGGATCGCGGCGTTGAGGTACACGTTCTCGCGCCCCGAGAGCTCCGGATGGAAGCCCGCGCCGACCTCGATGAGGCCCGCGACGCGGCCGCGCGTGAAGACGCGCCCGCCGTCGGGCTCCATGACGCCAGAGACGAGCTTCAGGGTCGTCGACTTGCCGGATCCGTTGAATCCGAGCACGGCGACCGATTCGCCCTCGCCGATCTGGAAGCTCACGTCGTCGAGCGCGCGGAACGTGTCGGCGCGCACCTTCTTGCCCTTCGTCCAGCCGACGAAGGCCTCCTTGAGGGAGTGCGAGTTGCGCTTGAGGAACGTCTTCGTGACGTGGTCGACGATGATCGCCGGCCGCGTCTCGGATGTCTGGGTGATCGTGTCGCTCATCACAGGTCCTGTGCGAAGGTGCGCTCGAAGCGGCGGAAGGTGGCCTGTCCGATGAGGACGAACAGGGCGCCGATCACGATCGCCACGAGGATGTAGATGTCGAAGTGGGGTGCGAAGCCGACCCAGCCGTCCGGGTTCGTGTCGGCGTCGAACGGCTCGACCGTCGGGGTCCAGAACGCGTAGTGCATGAGCTCGACCGCGACCGTGATCGGGTTGCACATGTAGATGTACAACACGAGGTCGCCCATGTGCTGCTGGATCAGCTGCCACGTGTAGAGCACGGGCGACGCCCACGTCGCGAGCTGGCGGATCACCTCGGCGAAGTTCTCGGCGTCGCGGAAGCGCACGTTGAGCCCCGCGAACAGCAGCCCGATGCCGAGTGCGAACAGCCCGATGATCACGAGGCCGAGCAGCGCCGCGCCGATGTGCAGCAGCCCCGGCCGCCAGCCGTACAGCAGCGCCACGACGATGAGGATCGCGAGCTGCGGTAGGAAGTGCACGAACGCGTTGATGATCGCCGCGAGCGGGAACAGCTCGCGCGGCAGGTAGATCTTCTTGACGAGCGCCTTGTTGCCGACGATGGATCCCGTCGCGTTGCCGAACGCCTCATTGAAGAACTGCACCGTGATGAACCCCGCGAACAGGTACAGCGGGAAGTTCGCGACACCGCCGCGGGCCATCCCGAAGATAAGGCCCATGACGGCGTAGTAGATGAAGAACTGGATGAGCGGCTTGACGTACGACCACGTCCAGCCGAGCGTCGAGTTGCGGTACCGCGTCGCGGTGCCCTTGCGCACGAGCAGGCGCAGCAGGTAGCGCCAATGGAAGACGTCGAGGATGCCGCGACCGCGGCCCGGAACGTCGTATTCGGACAGGTCGATCGTCGTCACAGCAGCGCGCCTCGCAGGGTTCGTCCGCAATACATCACACCGGATCCTATCTCCCGGCTCGCCGGGAAGCTGAGAGCGCTCACTCGGCGTCGCCCTCGCCCTCCGGGTGGAGGGCGGCGTCGATCATCGCCTGCACGGCGGCGACATCGGGGTACTCCTGGTCGATCCCGTTGTCGGGGTTGAGCTCGATCGACGTGATCGGCTGCGAGCGGGCGTCGACCGCGAGGTCGAGGAACGTCGACACGAGGCCCTGCGGCACGTCGGTGCGGATCACGTCCGTGCCGGCGCTCGCGACCTCCTCGAACCGGGCGAGCACGTTCTGCGGCGTCATCTGGCTGATGACGGCCTCCTGCAGCTCGCGCTGGCGCTCCATGCGGTCCCAGTCGCTCGTCGTATAGCGCGACCTCGCGTACCAGAGCGCGAGCTCGCCGTCCATATGCTGCTCGCCCTCTTCGATCCAGCCCGTCGCCCATTCCTCGGCCGGCTGACCCTCGTACGCCGGGCCGGGGCCCTTCGGCAGGCGCTCGTCGACCGTGATGTCGACGCCGCCGAGAGCGTCGATGAGCGCCGAGAAGCCGTGCATGTCGATCGAGACGTAGTAGGGGATCTCGAGGCCCGTGAGCCCCTCGGCGGCGTCCTTCGTCGCCTCGATCTCGGGCTCTGATCCCTGCGACGTCGCGTCGGGGTACAGGCTCTCGCCGCCGTCTTCGCGGCAGAACGACACGGCGTTCGTGAGCTGGTTGATGCCGCTCGTCCACCCGCAGGTCGGGTCGGCGCGCCCCTCGAACGTGTTCGGGTACTCGGCCCGCATGGGGCTCTCCTCGCTGAACGGCACGTGCTGCAGGTCGCGAGGGATGCCCGTGATCGTCGTCTGGCCGGTCTCGGCGTTGACCGAGATGACCGAGATGCTGTCGTAGCGCAGCGAGTCGCGCCCCTCGCCCGAGTCGGCGCCGAGGAGCAGCACGTTGTAGTACCCGTCGCTCGGCGGCACGACTGCCGCTCCCCCGCTGAAGAGGGATCCGAGCACGTCGCTCGCGGCGAACAGGCGCGGCGCCGCGAGGGCGCCCGTCGCGCCCTGGACGACCGCGAGGAGGATCGCGACGGCCGCGAGGAAGAAGCGCTGCGGGCTCTTCGTCTTCACGAGCCGCACGAGACGCAGCGTGTTGATCGAGAGCACGACCCAGAGCACGGCGTACGCCGCGATGAGCACGCCCAGCACGATGAACGCGATCGGGATCAGCAGCACCTGCGTGACGACCTCGCGCCACAGCAGCACGCCGAGCAGCAGGATCACGAGGACGGTCCACATGAGGAGCGTCGCGCCGAGACCGAACTTGCCGAGGCGGCGGTTTCCTGCGAGCGACTGCGCGGATCCGGGGATCAGGAAGTTGAGGACGACGAGCCACCAGCCCCGGCGGGTCATCATGCCGGGGTTCGCGGTGTCGGGGGTCCTGAGCGGCGTCTGGTTGATGACCGGGCCGCGAGGCGCCGCCATGCGTTCGGCGGCGAGCGTCACGACAGCGATTCCTTCAATCGCGCGTTCTTCTCCTCGACCTGCTCGGAGAGGTCCTGCGCATAGGCCTCGAGGCGGTCGGCGACCTGCTCGTCCGACGCGCCGAGGATCCGCGCTGCCAGGAGCCCGGCGTTCTTCGCGCCGTTGATCGACACGGTCGCCACGGGGATCCCCGCGGGCATCTGCACGATCGACAGCAGCGAGTCGAGGCCCTCGAGGGTCTTCAGCTGCACCGGCACGCCGATGACCGGCACGGGCGTCACCGACGCGAGCATGCCCGGCAGGTGCGCGGCACCGCCGGCTCCCGCGATGATCGCCTTCAGGCCGCGGCCCCTGGCGCCCCGCCCGTAGCTCATGAGCTTGTCGGGCGTGCGGTGCGCTGAGACGACCTCGACCTCGTGCTCGATGCCGAGATCGGTCAGCGCGGCCGACGCGTCCTGCATGACGCGCCAGTCGGAGTCGGATCCCATCACGACGCCGACGAGGGGCTTTTCAGACGAGTGGAGCACCCTGACAGCGTAGAGGAACCCCTTGTGATCGCCTGAGAGCGCCCCCGCAGTCAGGCGAAAAAGGCCGCCGCCGCGCGCGCCGTGTAGGCCGCGTCCCCGATGTCGTCGCTCGCGACGTTGACGTGCCCCACCTTGCGGCCGGGGCGCGAGGCCTTGCCGTAGGTATGGATCTTCGCGGTCGGGTACGCCTCCATCGCCGGCGCGAACCGCTCGTCGATGTCGACACCCTCGGGCCCGCCCAAGATGTTGATCATGCACGTGGCCTCGGCCGTCGGCTCGGCGGATCCGAGCGGCAGGTCGCACACGGCGCGCAGGTGCTGCTCGAACTGGCTCGTCACGGCACCGTCCTGCGTCCAGTGGCCGCTGTTGTGGGGGCGCATCGCGAGCTCGTTGACGAGCAGGCGCTCGTCGGTCGTCTCGAACAGCTCGACCGCGAGCATGCCCGTGACGCCCAGGCCCTCGGCGATCTCGACGCCGATGCGCGCCGCGATCTCGATGACGCGCTCGCTCGACCGCGGGGCGGGCGCGAACACCTCCGCGCACACGCCGTCGCGCTGCACGGTCTCGACGACGGGATAGGGCACGACCTCGCCGCTCGGGCGGCGCGCGACCTGCTGCGCGAGCTCGCGCGTGAAGTCGACGAGCTCCTCGACGAGGATCGGCTCGCCCGCGAACGCGTCGAACCAGTCGTCGGCCTCCTCGGCCGCGCGCACGACGCGCACGCCCTTGCCGTCGTAGCCGCCGCGAGGCGTCTTCACGACGGCGCGCCCGCCGTGATCGTCGAGGAAGGCCTGCAGCTGCGCGCGATCCGAGACGGCCGCCCAGTCGGGCTGCGGCGCGCCGAGCTCGGCGAGGCGCTGGCGCATCACGAGCTTGTCCTGCGCGAAGCGCAGCGCGTCGGGCCCGGGGTGCACGGCGATGCCGTCGGCGACGAGCGCGCGCAGCACCTCCTGCGGGACGTGCTCGTGGTCGAAGGTCACGACGTCGACGTCGGCCGCGAACGCCCGCACCGTCTCGAGGTCGCGATAGTCGCCCGTCGCGGTCGCCGCGAGCTGGGCCGACATCCCCTCCTGCTCCGCGAGCACCCGGATCTCGAGTCCGAGTTCGCTCGCGGGAGCGATCATCATCCGGGCGAGCTGCCCTCCGCCGATCACGCCGACACGCTTCGTCATGCGTCCATCTTCCCAGCTCCGGGGCGGGGCTCGCGAACCTCAGCGCCGGTCGTAGTCGAGATAGGGGTCGGCCGCGAGCTGCTGCGCCTGGCGGTGCGCGAGGATCTGGCACACCTCGATCTGGTCGCTCAGCGTCTCGCGCACGAGGGCCGGCGTGTGCACGCTGCGCAGCTCGAGCGTCGACTCGCCCTCCGAGAGCCGCAGGGTGCCGAGCCCCAGCATGCGCTGCGCGGGGCTGCGCACGACCTCGATCGCGTAGCCGGTCGTGTGCAGCAGCTCGCTCCGCCGACGGATCACGAGCCCCTGCGTCACGATGACCCGCCTCGTCGTCACGAGGTACGTGCGCGACGCCCACAGCCACCAGGGCACGACGACGGCGCCGAGGATGACGACGGCCGCCGCGATGAGGAGCATCGTGTCGGTGAACGGCGCGGGCAGGTTCGTCAGGAGATACCCCGTCGCGCCCGCGACCGCGATGAGCAGGATCGCGGGCAGCACGAGCCCGATCGCGCTGCGACGGAAGGTCGCGATGCGCAGCTCCTGCTCGGCGGGGTCGGACATGCCCCCATTCTCGCGCAGATCATCGGGGATCCGGCCGCGGCGCTCCGGGGTGCAAAGAGGAGCCGGGTGGTGCGCTGACGCGATCGGCTCTCGCCGAGGGACGCGGAGAGGTCGCGAGGCCTGCACCGGGGCGCCGCGCGAGGTCGCTCGATCAGCGCGGGCGGACGTGGACGACGTCGCCGGCCGAGACAGCGACTCGCTCCCCCGCGTCGACGACGAGGGATCCGTCGTCGGCGAGGTCCACGGCCGTACCCTCGAGGCGGCCCGACGGCAGGTGCACCGTGACGGCGCGGCCCAGCGTGACGCAGGCGGCGCGCACGTCGTCGCGCACGGATCCGCGTTCGAGCCGCGCGAGCAGGTCGCGCAGGCCGCGCAGGTAGCCGGCGAGCAGCGCGTCCTCGTCGGCCTCGACGCCCTCGACGGCGAACGACGTCGCGGTGTCGACGGGCAGCTGCGCGGCGGTCATGCGTGTGTTGACGCCGCTGCCGACGACGATCGCGTCGGCGGTGGCGACCTCGGCGAGGATGCCCGAGAGCTTGCGCTCGCCGACGAGCACGTCGTTCGGCCACTTCACGCCCGCGGGCCGCGGCAGCTGCGCCGAGGCGGCGCGCGCCATCGCGACGCCCGCGACGAGCGGGATCCACCCGCGGCGCTCCGCGGGGATCTGCTCCGCGCGCACGACGACCGAGACGGCGAGGGCGGATCCGGCGGGCGCGACCCACGTGCGGTCGAGCCGGCCCCTCCCGCCCCGCTGATCGCGGGTGAGGAGCACCCCGAGATGGGGCCAGTCCTCCCCCTCGCGCAGCGCCCGCGTGAGGTCGGCGTTCGTCGATCCCGTCTGCGCGACCTCGTCGATCCGGGGGCTGACGGCGCGCGCGAGTGACCACATGCGGATCAGCCTAGGACGGCGCGGGCGCGCGATCCTGCGCCGTTCCCGGTTCGCCGAGGATCTGACACCTCGCCGAGCGTCTGACGAAATCGGCGGATCCTTCAGATCGTCGCCGAACCGCCAGCGCCTCGGCGAGGCCGGTCGCCGGTCAGTCGGCGAGCCCGCGGGCGATCGCGCTGAGGAGCTCGCGCTCGACGCGGGCCCAGTCGTGCATGACGTCCTGGTACGAGAACCGCATGACGGTGTAGCCCATCGCGATGAGCGTGCGGTCGTGCGCGAT
>JAJUIM010000024.1 GCA_029267645.1 Microbacterium sp. | reverse complement strand
CCTCGGCCCGCTCGGGAACGGTCGGCGTACTCTGGATGTCATGGCCTCCGAGATCCCCACGCCTTACGAAGACCTGCTGCGCGACGTCCTCGCGAACGGCACGCACAAGTCCGACCGCACGGGAACGGGCACGACGAGCGTGTTCGGGCGCCAGATCCGCTTCGATCTCGCGCAGGGCTTCCCCCTCATCACGACCAAGCGCGTGCACTTCAAGTCGATCGCGCTCGAGCTGCTGTGGTTCCTCCGCGGCGACTCGAACGTGCGCTGGCTGCAGGAGCGCGGCGTGTCGATCTGGGACGAGTGGGCCGACGAGAACGGCGACCTCGGGCCCGTCTACGGCGTGCAGTGGCGCTCGTGGCCGACGCCCGATGGGGGCCACATCGACCAGATCGCGAAGGTCGTCGACCAGATCCGCGTGACGCCCGACTCGCGACGCATGATCGTCTCGGCGTGGAACCCGTCCGAGGTCGACGACATGGCGCTGCCGCCGTGCCACGCGATGTTCCAGTTCTATGTCGCCGACGGCCGCCTGAGCTGCCAGCTGTACCAGCGCAGCGCCGACCTCTTCCTCGGCGTGCCGTTCAACATCGCGAGCTACGCCATGCTCACGATGATGATGGCGCAGCAGGCGGGGCTCGAGCCGGGCGAGTTCGTCTGGACCGGCGGCGACTGCCACATCTACGACAACCACCGCGAGCAGGTCGCCGAGCAGCTCTCGCGCGACCCGTTCCCGTACCCGACGCTCGAGATCGCGAAGGCGCCGAGCATCTTCGAGTACGACTACGACGACTTCGCGCTCGTCGGCTACGAGCACCACCCGGCGATCCGCGCCGCAGTGGCGGTCTGACGCCGTGACGCTGCGGGCGATCTGGGCGCAGGCGCGCGGGGGAGTGCTGGGCGCCGACGGCGGCATGCCCTGGCACGTGCCCGAGGATCTCGCGTACTTCCAGCGTGCGACGTCGGGATCTCCCGTCATCATGGGCCGCCGCACATGGGAGTCGTTCCCCGAGCGGTTCCGGCCGCTGCCGGACCGGCGCAACATCGTCATCACGCGCGACGGATCCTACGGCGCGCCCGGCGGGGAGACGACGCCGTCGCTCGACGCGGCGCTCGCGTCCGTCGAGGGCGACGCGTGGATCATCGGCGGCGGGCAGATCTATCGTCAGGCGATGCCGCTGCTCGACGAGCTGTGGGTCACCGAGATCGATCTCGCGGTCGAGGGCGACACCGCGGCCCCCGAGATCGGCCCCGAGTGGGCCGAGGCGTCGCGCGACCCGGAGCCCGCGGGCGCGTGGCACACGAGCCGCACGGGCACGCGCTATCGCTTCGTCGTGTACCGGCGCGGCGAGCGGGCGCGGGGCTGACGCCCGCCCGCCGCGCGGGCATCACGCGAGCGCGAGCTCGATCGTGGCGAAGGCGTGCGCCGGCAGGTCGACCTCGAGGCCGCGCGCACCTCGACGGACGCCCTCGAGCGGGGCGGGAGCCACCGCTTCGGGCGCGTCCGGCGTGTTGTGCGCCGCCGTGTCGCCGGCCGTGAGCACGGTGCCGTTCCAGCCCTCGAGCTCGGCGCCGCGCAGATCGAGGACGATCGTGCGCGCTTCGTCCGCGTCGAGGTTCGACAGCGACACGAGCGCCGTGTCGCCGCGTCGCGATGCCGAGGCGTGCACGAGCGGCAGGTCGCGGCCGTCGACGCTGCGCTCCTCGGCGCCGATCACGTGCGCGGCGAGTGAGTCGGCGTCCTGGTGCCCCGCGTTCATCGCGAACACGTGGAAGGTGGGCGTGCGCACGAGCGCGCCCGTGTCGGGATCCGTCAGCAGCATCGCCTGCAGAACGTTGACGGTCTGCGCGATGTTCGCCATGACGAGCCGGTCGGCGTGGCGGTGGAACGCGTCGAAGTGCACGCTCGCGACGAGCGCATCGCGCAGCGTGTTCTGCTGGTAGAGGAAGCCGGGGTTCGTGCCGGGCTCGACGTCCCACCACGTGCCCCACTCGTCGAGCACGAGCCCGACGCGGCGGTCGGGGTCGTGGCGGTCCATGACGGTCGCGTGCCGCGTGAGCAGCTCCTCGATGCGGTACGCGCGCGAGAGCGCGAGGTACCACTCGTCGTTCGTGAACGACGTCGCGGATCCCTTCGCGTCCCACGGACCCGTCATCGTGTAGTAGTGCAGCGAGATCGCCTGGAACGGCGCCGCCTGCTCGCTGAGGTCGCCGAGCGCTCGCATGAGCTCGTCGGTCCACGCGTAGTCGTCGACGTTGGCGCCGGCGGCGATGCGCGTCACGCGGTTGTCGGCGTGATCGCGCACGTAGGTCGAGAACTGTCGGGCGAGATCGGCATATGCCTCGGCACGCATGTTGCCGCCGCAGCCCCAGGCCTCGTTGCCGATGCCGAAGAAGGGCACGCGCCAGGGCTCGTCGCGGCCGTTCGCGCGGCGGAGCGCGGCCATGGGCGAGTCGTCCTCGCGCGTGAGGTACTCGATCCACTCGCTCATCTCGCGCGGCGAGCCCGATCCGACGTTGCCGTTGACGTAGGCGTCGGCGCCCAGCATCTCGCACAGCGCCATGAACTCGTGAGTGCCGAAGGCGTTGTCCTCGACGACGTCGCCCCAGTGCGAGTTGACCATGCGCGGGCGCTCGTCGCGCGGGCCGATGCCGTCGCGCCAGTGGTACTCGTCGGCGAAGCAGCCGCCCGGCCAGCGCAGGTTCGGGATCCGCAGCTCGCGCAGCGCCTCCACGACGTCGAGGCGGATGCCGCCCTGGTTCGGGATGTCGGAGTCCTCCCCGACATAGAAGCCGCCGTAGATGCAGCGGCCGAGGTGCTCGGCGAAGTGGCCGTACAGATGGCGGCTGATCGTGGGACCGGGCAGGTCGAGGTCGATGACGACCCGTGCGTCGCTCATGGGGATCCTTTCGAGGCCAGGATGATTTATCGTTACATCACCGCGTTCACGATAGCGTGAGACCGCGCGGAGAGCGAGCGCCCGAGGAGGATCATGGTGACGATGGCCGACGTGGCGCGCGCCGCGGGCGTCTCGGTCATGACGGTCTCGAACGTGCTGCGCGACAGGGGGAGGGTCGGCGAGGAGACGCGACAGCGCGTGCTGCGCACGGTCGCCGAGACGGGCTACGCCGTGAACCTCACGGCCCGGAACCTGCGCAGGGGCCGCGCCGACGCCGTCGCGCTCATCGTCCCCAGTTTCGATCACGCCTACTTTGGCGATCTCGCGAGCCGCCTCGCCGCCCTGTTCGGCGAGCGCGGGCTGCACCTCGTCGTCGAGCAGAGCGGCGCGAGCCGCGAGGGCGAGCTCGCGGCCCTCGACCAGGCGCGCTTGCGCGCGTACGACGGCGTGCTGCTGAGCGTCGTCGGCATGACGGCCGCCGACCTCAACGCGCTCGCCGTCACGACGCCCCTCGTGCTCCTCGGCGAGCAGGAGGCGCCCGCACGGTTCGACCACGTGTCGATGGCGAACGCCGAGGGCGCGCGGGCCGCCGTCGCGCACCTCGTCGCGGGCGGATCCCGCCGCATCGCGGTCGTCGGCGGCGAGGATCCGCGCGGGGCCGCGACCATGGCGACCGAGCGCATGGCAGGCTGGCGAGCGGCGCTCGAAGGTGCGGGCCTCGCGGCCGAGCGCGGCCTGGTCGTGCGGCTCGAGGCGTTCGAGCCCGATGCCGCCCGCGTCGCCGTGCGCGAGGCGATCGCGCGCGATCCGGAGATCGACGGCGTCTTCGCCGTCACCGACCAGGTGGCGATCGGCGCGCTCGCGGGCCTCGCCGACGCGGGGCTCGACGTGCCGGGCCGCGTGCAGGTCATGGGCTTCGACGATCTGCGGATCGCGCGTCACGTCGCGGGCGGCCTGTCGACCGTCGACCCCGGCGCCGCGTGGATCGCGGAGGCGGCGGCCGATGCGCTCGCGCGCCGCATGAGCGATCCGGACGCCGAACCGCGGCATCTCACGGCGCCCGCGCGGGTCGTCGCGCGGCGCACGACGCGCCCCGCGTGATCCGCCGTCGCGCGCGATCTGTCAGCCGTACGCGCTAGCCTGGTGGCATGACGCATCCCGCCAACCCGTTCGGACAGGTTCTCGTCGCCCTCGTCACCCCGATGACGGCCGACGGCGAAGTCGACTGGGATGCGACCGAGAAGCTCATGGACGACGTCATCACGTCGGGCGCCGACGGCATCGTCGTGACGGGCACGACGGGCGAGACGTCGACGCTCACGGACGCCGAGAAGATCCGCCTCGTCGAGGTCGGCAAGAGCGTGTCGGCCGGGCGCGCGAAGATCATCACGGGCGGCGGCTCCAACGAGACGGCCCACGCGATCGAGCTCTACGACAAGAGCGAGAAGGCCGGCGCCGACGCGATCATGATCGTGACGCCGTACTACAACAAGCCGACGCAGGCGGGCATCCTCACGCACTTCCGCCTCATCGCCGACTCGACCGACCTGCCGGTCATCCTCTACGACATCCCCGGTCGCACGGGCGTGCCGATCCGCTACGAGACGTTCCTGCGCCTCGCGAAGCACCCCAACATCCTCGCGGTGAAGGACGCCAAGGGCGACTTCAGCGAGGTCAGCCGCGTGCTGAACCAGACCGACCTGCTGTACTTCTCGGGCGACGACGCGAACGCGCTGCCCGCCATGTCCATCGGCGCCTCGGGCCTCATCGGCGTCACGGCGAACATCGCCGCCGGTCCGTATCGAACCATCGTCGACGCGGTCAACCGCGGCGACCTCGCAACCGCCACCGAGCAGCACAAGAAGCTCGAGCCCCTCGTCCGCGCCGTGATGACTCACGTGCCGGGCACCGTCTCCGCCAAGTACATCCTCCACGGCCTCGGCCGGATCTCGAGCCCTCGCGTGCGCCTGCCGCTCGTGGGGCCCGAAGAGTGGGAGGCCGCCGTGATCGAGGACGAACTCGCCCTCGTGAAGGACGTGGAAGGCGTGGACTTCTCGAACTTCCGTCCCGACCGCAATGCGGCCGCGGGCGGCGCGCTTCCCAAGGTGCCTGGCACCACTCGGTGACGTTGACCCTGCGCATCCGCGCGGAAAGGCACAATGTCCACCCCTGTCTTTGACCCGCCTGAGCTCGAGACCGGCGCCCTGCGCGTCACGCCCCTGGGCGGCCTCGGCGAAGTCGGCCGCAACATGGCCATGTACGAGTTCGACGGCAAGATCCTGCTCGTCGACTGCGGCGTCCTGTTCCCCGAGGAGCACCAGCCCGGCGTCGACCTGATCCTGCCCGACATGGAGCCGCTGCGCGGCCGTCTCGGCGACGTCGTCGGCCTCGTCCTCACGCACGGCCACGAAGACCACATCGGCGCCGTGCCGTACCTCCTGCGCATGCGCGAGGACATCCCCATCTACGGCTCCAAGCTCACGCTCGCCCTCACGACGGCGAAGCTCAAGGAGCACAGGATCACGCCCGTCACGCACGTCGTGCGCGAGAACGAGATCCGCGAGGTGGGGCCGTTCGAGCTCGAGTTCGTCGCGGTGAACCACTCGATCCCCGACGCGCTCGCGGTCGCGATCCGCACCGACGCCGGCCTCGTGCTGCACACGGGCGACTTCAAGATGGATCAGCTGCCGCTCGACGGCCGCATCACCGACCTGCGCGCCTTCGCGCGCCTGGGAGAGGAGGGCGTCGATCTCTTCCTGCCCGACTCGACGAACGCCGACGTGCCGGGCTTCACGCCGACCGAGCGCCAGATCGGCCCCGTCATCGACCAGGTGATGTCGAAGACGACGGGCCGCGTCATCGTCGCGAGCTTCTCGAGCCACGTGCACCGCGTGCAGCAGGTGATCGACGCGGCGCACAACAACGGCCGCCGCGTCGCGCTCCTCGGCCGCTCGATGGTGCGCAACATGACGATCGCGCAGCAGCTCGGCTACCTCACGGTGCCCGAGGGCACGCTCGTCGACTACAAGAAGTCGCACGACATCCCCGACCACCAGATCGTCTACATGTCGACGGGGTCGCAGGGCGAGCCCATGGCGGTGCTCAGCCGCATGGCGAACCTCGATCACGCCATCACGCCCGGCGAGGGCGACACCGTGATCCTCGCCTCGAGCCTCATCCCGGGCAACGAGAACGCGGTGTACCGCGTGATCGACGGCCTCACGAAGCTCGGCGCGAACGTCGTGCACAAGGCGAACGCGAAGGTGCACGTCTCTGGCCACGCGGCGGCCGGCGAGCTGCTGTACTGCTACAACATCCTGCGCCCGACCAACGTGGTGCCCGTGCATGGCGAGTACCGTCACCTGACCGCGAGCGCGCAGCTCGCGCAGCAGACGGGCGTGCCCGAGGCCAACACCTTCATCGCCGAGAACGGCACCTCGATCGACCTGAAGGACGGCGAGGCGTGGGTGTCGGGCCAGCTCGACCTCGGCTTCGTCTACGTCGACGGCTCGTCGGTCGGCGCGATCACCGACGCCGACCTCAAGGATCGCCGCGTGCTCGGCGAGGAGGGCTTCGTCTCGGTCATCGTCGTCGTCGATTCCAAGACGGGCCGCATCATCACGGGCCCCGAGATCCACGCGCGCGGCTTCGCCGAGGACGACACGGTTTTCGACAAGATCAAGCCGAAGATCGTCGCGGCGCTCGAGGAGGCCGCCGAGAAGGGCGTCCGCGACAACCACGCGCTGTCGCAGACGGTGCGCCGCACGATCGGCCGCTGGGTGGGGCAGCGCCTGCGCCGCCGGCCGATGATCGTGCCGCTCGTCATCGAGGCATAGCACCAGAGCACGCCCCGGGCCCCTGTGGGATCGCCCGGGGCGTGCGCGTCTTCCTGCGGAATGTCGCCGGTCCGGCGTACCGTGGATCCCATGGCTCCCTCGTCCACCGCGCCCAAGAAGTCCGCGCAGACCGGCCGAGGCGCCTCCGCGAAGGGGGCGCCGAAGAAGTCCGCGCCCGCTCCCAAGAAGCACATCGACGAACCCGACCGGCCGGCGCTTCCCGTCCGCGCCTGGAACGGTGTCGCGCGCGCCGTCGGCGGGCTGTTCCGCGCGTTCGGATCCGAGAACCTCAGCAAGGACGACCGTCGCGATGGCTTCCCCCTGCTGCTCGTGCTGCTCGCGATCGCGGGCGCCGTCACCGAATGGTTCTTCATCGGCAACGAGATCGCCGGCAACATCAGCGCCTTCACGTTCGGCCTGCTCATCGGCCGCACGGCCTTCGTCTTCCCCGTCCTCCTGCTGCTGCTCGCGGGCTGGCTGTTCCGCCACCCGTCGTCGGTGCACGACAACGGCAGGGTGGGCATCGGCTTCGTGCTGCTCACGGTCTCGGTCGCCGCGATCTGCCACATCGCGATCGGGCGCCCCGCGCCCGCAGAGGGCATGCCCGCGCTGAGCGCGTCGGGCGGCCTCTTCGGCTGGATGCTCGGCGAGCCGCTCGCCATGCTGCTCACGCCGATCGGCGGCTACGTCGTGCTCGGCGTCTTCCTCGCGCTGAGCCTGCTCATCATCACGAAGACGCCGCCGAACCGCATCGGTCGTCGCCTGCGCGAGCTGTACGCCTGGATGTTCGACGCCGAGCCCGCCCCTGCCGCGCCCGCGGCGTCCGAGGACGAGAGCGAGACGAAGGTCCTCGACGACAAGCCCGCCCGCGGTCGTCGCGGCAAGCGCAAGAAGGGCGGCGACGAGCTCTTCGACGGCGCCGACGAGCTGCCCTGGTGGCGGCGCAACGCGTCGGGCCGCGAGGAAGACGTCGACGCCGTCACCGACCCGCAGGATCTCACCGAGCTGCTCGGCGAGCAGACCGACCGCGGCTACCACAACGCTGTCGTCGACGTCGACGAGCCCGCATCTCCCGCGCCGCAGGCGAGCGACGTGCTCGACGACCCCGTCATCGATCGGCTGCGCCAGTCGGGCGACACGGGCGAGGTCGGCTTCGGCCTCGTGGGCGACGGCGACGCGGGATCCGACGACGAGTTCGGCGGCATCTCGGGCTTCGGCACCGACGGCCCGGGGGAGCGCGGCCCGCAGCCTCCCGAGGCGCCGTACGTGCTGCCCTCGCCCGCGACGCTCGCGGCCGGGCCGCCCGCCGTCGTCAGCTCCGAGGCGAACGACCGCACGGTCGCGCAGATCGAGAAGGTCTTCGAGGAGTTCAAGGTCAACGCGAAGGTCACGGGCTTCTCGCGCGGGCCGACCGTGACGCAGTACGAGGTCGAGCTCGGCCCTGGCGTCAAGGTCGAGAAGATCACGCAGCTGTCGAGCAACATCTCGTACGCCGTGGCGTCGAACGACGTGCGCATCCTCGCGCCGATCCCCGGCAAGAGCGCGATCGGCATCGAGATCCCGAACACTGACCGCGAGACCGTCGCGCTCGGCGACGTCCTCCGCTCACCGGCGGCGCAGCGGTCGACGCACCCGCTCACGATCGGCGTCGGGAAGGACGTCTCGGGCGGCTTCGTCGTCGCGAACCTCGCGAAGATGCCGCACCTGCTCGTGGCCGGTTCGACCGGCTCCGGAAAGTCGAGCTTCGTGAACTCGATGATCACGAGCCTGCTCATGCGCGCCAAGCCGAGCGAGGTGCGCATGGTGCTCGTCGACCCCAAGCGCGTCGAGCTCACGAGCTACGCCGGGGTCCCGCACCTCATCACGCCCATCATCACGAACCCCAAGAAGGCCGCCGAGGCGCTGCAGTGGGTCGTGAAGGAGATGGACATGCGGTACGACGACCTCGCGTCGTTCGGGTACCGCCACATCGACGACTTCAACAAGGCCGTCGTCGCGGGCGAGATCCAGCTGCCCCCGGGATCCGAGCGCGTGCTCAAGCCCTACCCGTACCTGCTGGTCGTCGTCGACGAGCTCGCCGACCTCATGATGGTCGCGCCGCGCGACGTCGAGGACTCGATCGTGCGCATCACGCAGCTCGCGCGCGCCTCGGGCATCCACCTCGTCCTCGCGACGCAGCGCCCCTCTGTCGACGTCGTCACGGGCCTCATCAAGGCCAACGTGCCGTCGCGCCTCGCCTTCGCCGTGACGAGCGTCACCGACTCGCGCGTCATCCTCGACGGTCCCGGCGCCGACAAGCTCATCGGCCAGGGCGACGCGCTCTTCTCGCCGATGGGATCCTCCAAGCCCTTCCGCCTGCAGGGCGCGTGGGTCACGGAGGACGAGATCGACACGGTCGTGAAGCACGTGACGGGCCAGGCCCGCCCCGAGTATCGCGCCGACGTCGCCGAGGCGATCGAGGCCCCCAAGAAGGAGATCGACGAGGACATCGGCGACGACCTCGAGGTGCTCCTCGCTGCGGCCGAGCTCATCGTCTCGAGCCAGTTCGGGTCGACGTCGATGCTGCAGCGCAAGCTGCGCGTCGGCTTCGCGAAGGCGGGTCGCCTCATGGACCTGCTCGAGTCGCGCGAGATCGTCGGGCCGTCGGAGGGATCCAAGGCGCGTGACGTGCTCGTGACGCCCGAGCAGCTGCCCGCGGTGCTCGCGAAGCTCAAGGGCGAGGAGCCGCCCGCCCAGGCGGCACCCGCGCCTGCCGCCCAGGCGCCGACCGAGGCGCAGCAGACGCAGCCGCTCCCGACCGATCACGACGAGCGCTATGACACCGATCCCATCGAGGCGCAGTTCCGCGACAAGCCTGTCGTGGACGGCGACGACGACGAGGACGCCTGGCAGCTGACCGGGCGCGACTGAGCCGCGCGACGCGGCGCCCTCCTGCGAGACTGGACCCATGGCGATCCACCCCCAGCTGCCCAACGCGATCACGGTCGCGCGCATCCCGCTCGCGGTCGTGTTCTTCGTGCTGCTGCTCGTGGGCGGCACGGCCGGCGAGTCGAGCCTCGCGCTGCGCTGGGTCGCGGCCGTGCTCTTCATCGTCGCGATCTCGACCGACTGGGTCGACGGCTACCTCGCGCGGCGCTACGAGATCGTGAGCGACTTCGGCAAGCTGTGGGATCCGATCGCCGACAAGCTGCTCACGGGATCCGCCTTCGTCGGCCTCGCGATCCTCGGCGAGGTGCCGTGGTGGATGGTCGTCGTGATCCTCGTGCGCGAGTGGGGCATCACGGCGCACCGCCTCGTCGTCGCGACGACCCACGTCGTGGCGGCCGCGTGGCTCGGCAAGATCAAGACCGCCGCCCAGGGCGTCGTGCTGTCGTGGGCGCTGCTGCCGCTCGGCGAGCTGATCGGCCGCGGCCCGTGGGAGACCGTCACGCTCGTCGGCATGTGGGTCGTCGTGATCCTCACGATCGTGAGCGGCATCGACTACGTGCTCGCGCAGGTGCGCGGTCGCGGCGGCGCGCGATGACGCCGGCGCTCCCCGAGGCTCGCGAGCTCCTCGAGCTGCTGGCCGCGCGCGGCTGGTCGATCGCGACGGCCGAGTCGCTCACGGGCGGCCTGCTGTCGTCCGCGATCGTCGACGTCGCGGGCGCTTCGGCGCACATGCGCGGCGGCGTCGTCGCCTACGACACCCGCGCGAAGCGCGAGCTGCTGGGCGTCGATGCGGGCCTCCTCGACGAGCACGGCCCCGTGCACCCCGAGGTCGCGCGCCAGATGGCCGGCGGCGTGCGGCGGGCCCTGCGCCTCGACGGCGCCGACGCCGAGGTGGGCCTGTCGACGACGGGGATCGCGGGGCCGGTGTCGCCCGACGGGCAGCCGGTCGGCACCGTCTACGTCGGGGTGAGCACGCCCGAGGGCGACCGCGTGGATCACGCCGTGATCGACGGCGACCGCGACCGCGTGCGCCACGAGACGGTGCGCCTGGCGCTGCGACTCGCGATCACGGCGCTCCGCGACGGGGTGCGGGAATAACCATCCTGTGAGAACCGTTTCACCCACGTCATCATTCGACGAAACGTGCCCCGCCGCGGGAAACCTGGATTAGCCTGGTTGCACCGGAGCACGGGAGGTCACCTCCCGATCGGCACTTCGAAGGAACGCGAGAGACGAGGGAGGGGCCGCCATGATCCTGGTACGTCAAGAGATCGGCGACGTGCTTCGCGATTTCCGTCAGCAGCAGGGCCAGACCCTGCGTCAGGTCGCGAGCAAGGCGAGCGTCGCGCTCGGCTACCTCAGCGAGGTCGAGCGCGGGCAGAAGGAGGTCTCGAGCGAGATCCTGGCCTCCGTCACGGAGGCGCTCGGCGTGCCCATGTCGACCGTCATGCGCCGCGTCGGCGACCGCCTCGCGGTGCTCGAGGGCATCGAGGACGCGTTCCCGGACGTCGTGCCCGACGACCTGGTCGCCGAGGTCGAACCCGAGCTTTCGCTCCGGTGACGGGCGGCGCATGAGGCGCAGCGAGTTCCTGCGCGCCGTCGACCAGCACTTCGGCGCCCGCTCGACGTGGGTGCTCGACGATCTGGTGCTGCCCGGCATCGACCGCACGGCGTCGGCCGCGCTCGACGCGGGCGTCCCTCCCCGCGACATCTGGCTGGCTCTCTGCGATGAGACCGATCAGCCCGAGTCCGCGCGCTACGGCGTGGGGCTGCGCGAGCCCAAGTCCTGACACACCGCATTCGAAGCGACTTTCGAATGCGGTGTGTCGCGTTCGAAGATTCGTTCTAGGCGGCGTACGCTCGTTCACAACGTGAGATCTGCGGAAGATCTCCACACTGCGGCACCTCCGAGCTTCGTTTGTCGGAGGTTCTCCGTAACGTGGCGATCGACGACAGACGTCACGCGCCCTGTCGAAGAATCCGTCCCCCTGAGGCGGGTCACGACAGCCTATGGGCGGCGGAGAACGAGCGAAGAAGGAGCTCATCATGGCAGCAGCGGCAGATCGCGAGAAGGTCCTCGAGACGGCACTCGCGCAGATCGACCGGCAGTTCGGCAAGGGCACGGTCATGCGCCTCGGCAGCGAGGAGCGCGCACCGGTCGCGGTGATCCCGACGGGTTCCATCGCGCTCGACGTGGCCCTCGGCATCGGCGGGCTCCCGCGCGGGCGCGTCGTCGAGATCTACGGCCCCGAGTCGTCGGGTAAGACGACGCTCACGCTCCACGCGATCGCGAACGCGCAGGCCGCGGGCGGCATCGCAGCGTTCATCGACGCCGAGCACGCGCTCGACCCCGATTACGCCCGCAAGCTGGGCGTCGACATCGACTCGCTCCTCGTCTCGCAGCCCGACACGGGTGAGCAGGCGCTCGAGATCGCCGACATGCTGATCCGCTCCGGCGCGATCGACCTCGTCGTGATCGACTCGGTCGCGGCGCTCGTGCCCCGCGCCGAGATCGAGGGCGAGATGGGCGACTCGCACGTGGGTCTGCAGGCGCGCCTCATGTCGCAGGCGCTCCGCAAGATCACGGGTGGTCTCAACCAGACGAAGACGACCGCGATCTTCATCAACCAGCTGCGCGAGAAGGTCGGCGTGTTCTTCGGCTCGCCCGAGACCACGGCGGGCGGTAAGGCGCTCAAGTTCTACGCGTCCGTGCGCCTCGACATCCGTCGCATCGAGACGATGAAGGACGGCGGCGAGGCCGTGGGCAACCGCACGCGCGTCAAGGTCGTGAAGAACAAGATGGCGCCGCCCTTCAAGCAGGCAGAGTTCGACATCCTGTACGGCACGGGCATCTCGCGTGAGGGCTCGCTGATCGACTTCGGCGTCGACCACGGCATCGTCAAGAAGTCGGGCTCGTGGTACACGTACGAGGGCGACCAGCTGGGCCAGGGCAAGGAGAACGCGCGCCGGTTCCTCAAGGAGAACGCCGACGTCGCGCTCGAGATCGAGAACAAGATCAAGGCGAAGCTCGGCCTGACCGAGGCGCTCGAAGAGGCGGCCGAGCTCGAGGCCGAGGCGCCCGTCGACGACATCGCCGCCCGCCGCACGGCCTGACCATGACGGCAGCAGCGGATTCCCACGGGGGCGAGCGCCTTGCCCCCGTGGTGCCCCTCTTCGGAGGG
>JAJUIM010000396.1 GCA_029267645.1 Microbacterium sp. | reverse complement strand
TGCTTGCGCATGGCGCCGTCGAGCAGGAAGATCAGCACCTTCGCGATGATCCAGCCGACGACGCCGATGATCGCGAGCGTGAGCACGTAGTCGATCGCGCCGCGCAGCTCGGCGAAGTCGTCGGGGAAGAACAGCAGGACCGACGACTTCCAGCCGACGACCGCGAGGATCCAGAACACGGGCCGGCGGAAGCGCGTCGCGATCTCGTCGAGCACGACGGCGCGGCGGCCCAGGCGGTGCATGACCGCGGCGAAGAGCCAGGCGAGCAGGAACGCCGCGACCGCCACGATCGCGAGCGCGGCCGCGAGCACGCCCCACGCGGTCCAGGGATTGGCGGTGACGGCCTCGGTGATCTCGGTCACGTCTTCATCCATGCGTCCACCCTAGGAAAGACGTCTGACAAACAGAGAACCCCGGATGCGATGCATCCGGGGTTCTCAGGTGCGAGCGTCAGCGCTCGACGGTCGCGAGGACGTCGCGAGCCGAGAGCACGAGGTACTCGTCGGCGCCGAACTTCACCTCGGTCCCGCCGTACTTGCTGTACAGAACGACGTCGCCGACGGAGACGTCGAGCGGAACGCGGTTGCCGTTGTCGTCGATGCGACCCGGTCCGACGGCCACGACCTCGCCCTCCTGGGGCTTCTCCTTCGCGGTGTCCGGAATGACGAGACCGCTCGCCGTGGTCTGCTCAGCCTCGACCTGCTTGATGACGATGCGGTCCTCGAGCGGCTTGATGGAAACCGACACGGTGTACCTCTGCTTTCCTGTCCTGACAGAAGACGTTGGTTCGCACTCTCACCCCGAGAGTGCTAATGGTCAGTCTAGATCCGCGGCTGGCACTCACGCAACGTGAGTGCCAATCCGCCGGGAGCCTACGCTGGACGGATGGATCACGGCGAACTCGACGCGCTGCTCATGCCCGAAGCCCTGCGCCTGATCGACGAGCTCGATCCCGTCGAGACCGTCTCCGACGTCGCGCGCACCGTGTCGCGGCTGCGCGACGCGGGCCACGGGCCCGAGCTCGTCTCGGCCGTCGTGGGGCAGGTGCGCCTGCGGCAGCGCGCTGAGGCGAAGTTCGGCGAGTTCGCAAGCCGCATGCTCTTCACGCGCGCGGGCCTCGAGCAGGCCACGCGCATGTCGGTCTCGGCGCATCACGCCGGTCGCTACGCGCGCGCCGGGTTCTCGCGCGTCGCCGACCTCGGCTGCGGCATCGGGGGAGACTCGCTCGCCCTCGCGGCCCTCGGCGTGCCCGTGGTCGCGGTCGACGCCGACGAGGTCACGGCGGCGCTCGCCGCCTACAACCTCTCGCCCTTCCGCGACGGAGCCGGATCCGTCGAGGTGCGACAGGGGAGGGCCGAGGAGGTCGATCTCGCCGGCGTCGACGCCGTCTGGCTCGACCCCGCGCGCCGCACGGCGGGCCACGCCGAGACGTCCCGCGTCGCGGCCGACGACTACTCGCCGAGCCTCGACTGGGTCTTCGCGCTCGCCGCCCGCCTGCCCGCCGGCATCAAGCTCGGCCCCGCGCACGACCGCGACGCGATCCCTGCCGACATGGAAGCGCAGTGGATCAGCGTCGACGGCTCGACCGTCGAGCTCGTGCTGTGGTCGGGCCGCCTTGCGCGCCCCGGCGTGCGCCGCGCCGCGCTGGTGATCCGGCAGGGAACGGCGCACGAGCTCACGGCGCCCGCCGACGCGGACGACGAGCCCGTGCGGCCGCTCGGCGCGTTCCTCCACGAGCCCGAGGGATCCGTGATCCGCGCGCGCCTCGTCGGCGACGTCGCGCGGTCGCTCGAGGCGGGCCCCACGGCCGAGCGCATCGCCTACCTCACGGGCGACGCCGAGCGCACGAGCCCCTTCGCGACGACGTTCCGCGTGCGCGAGACGCTGCCCGCCGACACGAAGGCGCTCGCGAGGGCGCTGCGCGAGCGGGGGATCGGCACGCTCGAGATCAAGAAGCGGGGCGTCGACGTCGACCCCGCGGCGCTGCGCACGAAGCTGAAGCTGCGCGGATCCGCGCGCGCGACGCTCATCCTCACGCGCATCGACGGGAGGCGCACCGCGATCCTCGCCGACCGC
>JAJUIM010000115.1 GCA_029267645.1 Microbacterium sp. | reverse complement strand
GCCATGCGCTCGAGCACGCGCAGCACCTGGCCCGAGTAGCCGAACTCGTTGTCGTACCAGACGTAGAGGATGACGTTCTCGTCGCCCGACGCGATCGTGGCGAGGCCGTCGACGATGCCCGCGCGGTTCGTGCCGACGAAGTCGGTCGAGACGGCGTCGGGGTTCTCGCTGTACTCGATCTGCTGGCGCAGCGGCGCCGTGAGCGACGTCTGGCGCAGGAAGGCATTGACCTCGTCGCGCGTCGCGGGGCGCGTGAGCTGCAGGTTGAGGATCGCGAGCGACACGTTGGGCGTGGGCACGCGGATCGCGCTGCCCGTGAGGCGGCCGGCGAGCTGCGGCAGCGCCTTCGCGACGGCCTTCGCGGCGCCCGTCTCCGTGATGACCATGTTGAGCGACGCAGCGCGGCCGCGACGGGATCCCTTGTGGAAGTTGTCGATGAGATTCTGGTCGTTCGTGAACGAGTGCACCGTCTCGACGTGGCCCCGCTCGACGCCGTACACCTCGTCGAGCGCGGCGAGCACGGGCGTGATGGCGTTCGTCGTGCACGACGCGGCCGAAATGATCTCGTCGTCGGCCGTGATGTCGTCGCCGTTGACGCCGAACACGATGTTCTTGATGTCGCCCTTGCCGGGCGCCGTCAGCAGCACCTTCGCGACGCCGCGCGAGGCGAGGTGCTGCCGCAGGCCCTCCTCGTCGCGCCAGCGGCCCGTGTTGTCGACGACGATCGCGTCGTCGATGCCGTAGGCCGTGTAGTCGATCGAGGCGGGGTCGTTCGCGTAGATCACCTGGATGAGCGTGCCGTTGGCGAGGATCGTCTGGTTCTCCTCGTCGACCTCGACCGTGCCCTGGAACGGGCCGTGCACCGAGTCGCGCTTCAGCAGCTCGGCGCGCTTGACGAGGTCGTCGTCCGATCCGCGGCGCACGACGATCGCGCGCAGGCGCAGGCCGTCGCCGGATCCCTGGTGCGAGATGAGGAGGCGCGCGACGAGACGACCGATGCGGCCGAAGCCATACAGCACGACGTCGGTCGGTCCGCCCGGCGCGGCCGCGATGACCTCGGCGAGCTCGCTGCGCAGGAAGTCGTCGAGGGCGGATCCGTCGTACGCGCCGCCCGCGGCGTCGAAGTCGCTCACGAGGCGCGCGACGTCGATCGACGCGGGCCCCGGCGCGACGCGCTCGAGCGCCTCGAGGACCGCGAGGGTCTTCTCGGGTCGCAGCACCTCGTCGCCGACCTTCCGCGTGAAGCGGTGGGCCTTCAGGATCTCGACGGGCGAGCGGTTGATGAGTCGGCGGCCGAGGATCGACGGCACGACGCCGCGCTCGCGGTAGAGGCGTCCGATGAGGGGGATCATGCGCTCGGCGAGCTCCTCCCGCCGTGCCCATTCGATGCGGCCTGCTTCGTACAGCGTGCTCACGCGGGGTGACTCCTTCGTGCGGCGGGCGGGATCACCGCCCTGTGACATGTGCCGGTTTCACCGTACGCACGCGAATGCTTCTTCTGCGCCGAGATCGGGAAGCAAGATCCGCGATTCTTTCACGAACGGCAACAGGCGGGCGCTGTCTCCGTGACCATTTCGCGATCTGTAGGCTGAGAAGTCGACGCCCGCGCCGGCGGGCACTCACGATGCTTTTCGCACCGAAGGGAACGTCATGCGCGACAGCTCGAACGACGATGGGCTCCACGCCACGATCCACCCCGATGGGTCCGCCGTCCTCGTCATCGACGAGACGCCTCGCGAGATCCCCACGACGCACGCGGAGGACGCGCGCCGCGAGATCGTGCGCATGACGGCGCAGATCGCGCGCCAGCTCGATGCCCCCATCCGCGTCATCGTGACGGAGCCCGACGGCGAGTGGCCGCTCGTCGTCGACGGCGACGAGCACGTCGAGTACGACGCCCCGGCCGACGCGCCGCGGCCCGCGGCCGGCGGCTCGTACGGATCCGCGCCGCAGCGCCCCGCGGCGCCCGCCGCGACGCGTTCGGGATCCGAGCAGCCGCTCACCCGCCCTGCGACGCCCGCTTCGACGGGCGAGCCCACGCGTCCCGTCGAGGTCATCTCGCCCGCGCCCGCGGCGTCGTCACCGTCGGCGGGCGGATCCGGCGCCGCCGAGCCCGCTGCGCCTGCCGGCCGCGTGACGCCGCGCGAGTTCGAGGACCGCCGCGCGCAGCGCGAGACCTTCCTCACGACCGACCAGGACGACCAGCGCGAGGAGCCCGCGACGCGCGGCTTCCGCGGCACCATGACGCGCATGGGCCTGCGCATGGCGCCCGGTGCCGACGAGCGCGCCGAGCGCGCCGACCAGATGGCAGTCGCACAGCACTGGCCCGGCCCGCGCACGATCGCGGTCGTGAACGGCAAGGGCGGATCCGGCAAGACGCCCACGACGATCCTCGTCGGCGCCGTGTTCGCGCGCTTCGGCGGCGCGGGCGTGCTCGCGTGGGACAACAACCAGACCCGCGGCACCCTCGGCTGGCGCACGGAGCAGGGCCCCCACGAGGGCACGCTGCACGACATGCTCGAGGCGTCCGACCACCTGCTGTCGACCGACGCGCAGGCCGCCGATGTCGCGAACTTCGTGCACCACCAGCGCCAGGACCGCTTCGACGTGCTGCGGTCACAGCCGATCGCGCTTGCGTCGGAGCAGCGCGTCACCGCCGACGACGTCGACAGGATCCACGCCGTCGCCGCCCGCTACTACCGGCTGATCGTCATGGACTCGGGCAACGACGAGTCGGATCCGCTGTGGCGCCGCATGATCGACCACACCGACCAGCTCGTCGTCGCGACCACGACGCGCGACGAGCACGCCGAGGCCGGCGCCCTGCTGCTCGACGCGCTCGCCGATCGCGACGAGCGCTCGGCCCAGCTCGCCGCCAACGCCGTGACCGTCGTGAGCCAGGCAGACCAGAAGGCGCCCGCGAGCGAGGTGCGCCGCGTCGTCGACGGCTACCGCAAGCTCACGCGCGACGTCGTGCAGATCCCCTTCGACCCGGCCATGATCGACGGCCACCTGCACTACAGCGCCCTGCGCCCCCAGACGCAGCGGGCGTGGCTCGCCGCCGCCGCCGCAATCGCCCGGGGCTTCGCCGGCGGGTCCTGAGTGGTTCGGCTGGGATAGAGGTTGCGCCTGGGGCGGGGGTGGGTCTGGGCCGGGCCTGCAATTCCACAAGTCTCCGCCGAGTCCACCGTGACTCACGTTGGACTTGGCAGAGACTTGACGACCCGACGGAGACTTGTGGACTTGGCGGAGACTTGCGGACCGCCACGCCCCACGCAGGCACCGCTCACGCTGGGCCCGACCCTCAAGCCCGCGCTCGGCCTCAGGTAACCCGCCCCTACATCCGCACGACCTCGACGACCCGCACGACGGCCTCGCCCTCGTCGGCGGATGCCGCGAGGTCGACCTCGGCGCGGATGCGCCAGTCGTGGTCGCCCTCGGGGTCGTCGATGGTCTGCTCGACGCGCCAGACGGATCCGTCCGTCTCGTCGATGCGGCACAGCTGCGGCGAGCGCGCGGCGGATCCCGTGAGGATGTCGTCGTGCTCGTCGAAGTACGCATCGAGAGCCTCGGGCCAGCCGGCATCGGGGTCGAGCTCGGTGAGCTCGTCGTCGCGCTCGAGCGCCGCGAGCTGCACGCGCCGGAACATCGCGTTGCGCACGAGCACCGTGAAGGCGCGGCGGTTCTGCACGACCGACGGCGGCGACGGCGGCACAACGGGGCCGTCTGACGGATCCGCGTCGAGGCCCGCGAGCAGCGTCTCCCACTCGTCGACGAGGCTCGAGTCGACCTGGCGCACCATCTCGCCGAGCCACTCGACGATGTCGTCGAGCTCGTCCGACTGCGCCTCGGGCGGCACGGTCTGCCGAATCGTGCGGAACGCGTCGGACAGGTAGCGCAGCACGAGCCCTTCGCTGCGGCCGAGCTGGTACCACTGCACGAACTCGGCGAAGCTCATGGCCCGCTCGTACATGTCGCGCACGACCGACTTCGGCGAGAGCTGGAAGTCGCGCACCCACGGCTGCGACGACGCGAACGTCTCGAAGGCCTGCGCGAGCAGCTCCTCGAGCGGCTTGGGATAGGTGATCTCCTCGAGCAGCTCCATGCGCTCGTCGTACTCGATGCCCTCGCGCTTCATGGCGCCGACGGCCTCGCCGCGCGCCTTGAACTCCTGCTGCGACAGGATCTGGCGCGGGTCGTCGAGCGTCGCCTCGATCACGCTCACGACGTCGAGCGCGTAGTGTCCGGTGCCGACGGATCCCGCTGCGTCATCCGGATCCAGCAGCTCGAGCGCCGCGAGCGCGAACGGCGACAGCGGCTGGTTCAGCGCGAAGTTCGGCTGCAGGTCGAGATACAGGCGGATCTCGCCCGCGGGCGTCACCTCGACGAGCTCGGCGTCGCGCAGCGTGCGGAAGATGGCGAGCGCGCGGCGCGCGAGCGCGAACCGCTCGCGCTGCGGCTGATGGTTGTCGAACACGAGCGAGCGCACGTTGCCGAACACGTCTCCCCCGCGCGCGATGACGTTGATGAGCATGGCCGACGTCATCTGCATGCGCGGGCTGAGCGGTTCGGGCTCGGCCTCGATGATCTTCTCGAAGCTCTGCTCGCTCCAGCTGACGAAGCCCTTCGGCGCCTGCTTGCGCTGCACCTTCTTGCGCTTCTTGGGGTCGTCGCCGGCCTTCTTCAGCGCCTGCTCGTTCTCGATCTCGTGCTCGGGCGCGAGCACGACGACGTTGCCGTACGGATCGAAGCCGGCGCGCCCCGCGCGGCCCGCGATCTGGTGGAACTCGCGCGCGCCGAGGCGACGCATGCGGGATCCGTCGTACTTCGACAGCGCCGTGATGAGCACGGTGCGGATCGGCACATTGATGCCGACGCCGAGGGTGTCGGTGCCGCAGATGACGCGCAGGAGGCCCTGCTGCGCGAGCGTCTCGACGAGGCGCCGATACCGGGGCAGCATGCCGGCGTGGTGCACGCCGATGCCGGCCCGCACGAGGCGCGAGAGCGTCTTGCCGAAGTTCGTGGTGAAGCGGAAGCCGCCGAGCGCCTCGGCGATCGCGTCGCGCTGCGCGCGGCTCGTGACGTTGATGCTCGCGAGCGCCTGCGCGCGCTCCATCGCCGCGGCCTGGCTGAAGTGCACGATGTAGACGGGCGCCTCGTTCTGTTCGAGCAGTTCCTCGACGACGTCGTGCGCGGGCCGCTTCTCGTAGCGGAAGTGCAGCGGCACGGGCCGCTCGGCGCCCGCGACGAGCGCCGTGTCGCGCCCCGTGCGGCGCGTGAGGTCGCGCTCGATCGCGGTCGTGTCGCCGAGCGTCGCCGACATGAGCAGGAACTGCGCGCGGTGCAGCAGCAGGAGCGGCACCTGCCAGGCCCAGCCGCGCTGCGGATCCCCGTAGTAGTGGAACTCGTCCATCACGACCTGGTCGACGTCTGCGTCCGCGCCCTCGCGGAGCGCGAGGTTCGCGAGGATCTCCGCCGTGCAGCACACGATCGGCGCGTCGGCGTTCACGGAGCTGTCGCCCGTGACCATGCCGACGTTCTCGGCGCCGAACGCCTCGACGAGCGCGAAGAACTTCTCGCTCACCAGGGCCTTGATGGGAGCCGTGTAGTAGGTGCGCCCGCCACGGCCGAGGGCGATCGCGTGCGCCGCGAGCGCGACGAGCGACTTGCCCGTGCCGGTCGGCGTCGCGAGGATCACGTTGCTGCCCTGCACGAGTTCCATGACGGCTTCGTCCTGCGCGGGGTAGAGCTCGATGCCGCGGCCGAGCGTCCACTCGAGGAAGGCGTCGTAGAGGGCGTCGGCGTCATCGCCCGCTGTGCGGGCCGCGTCAAGGAGGGAAGGCATCACCTTCGAGTCTGCCCTACCCCGCTGATCCCGACCCCAGCAACACAACGCAGTCAATCGGGGCGCCGGGTGCCCGGATCCGCCCCGTTCCGGCCCGCACAGCCCCGGATTGACTGCGTTGTGTTGGCGACGGCGCCGGTACGCTCGGGGAATGGCCGACTATCCCGCGACGATCGCCGCGCGGATCGACCACGAGTTCGAGATCAAGAAGTCGCGGTTCATCTGCCACCTGCAGCCGGTCGGATCCGTCGACGAGGCCGATGCGTTCATCGCCGCGATCCGCAAGGAGTTCTGGGACGCCCGGCACAACTGCGTCGCGATGGTCACCGGCACGCTCGGCGACCAGGCGCGGTCGTCCGACGACGGCGAGCCGTCCGGCACGGCCGGCGTGCCGATGCTCGAGGTGCTGCGCCGCCGCGGCATGACCGATCTCGTCGCGGTCGTGACGCGCTACTTCGGCGGCATCAAGCTCGGCGCGGGCGGGCTCGTGCGGGCGTACGGCACCGCGGTGTCGGAGGCGCTCGACCGCGCGAGGATCGTGCACCGCCG
>JAJUIM010000272.1 GCA_029267645.1 Microbacterium sp. | reverse complement strand
CTCACGGGCGGCGGCATGGGCGAGATCCTCACGCGTGCGGGCACCGTGCTCGTCGTGTTCCTGCTCGACGCCGTCATCATCGCGTGGCTGTTCCGGCTGCAGTCGGGCATGAAGGTCGGCATCCGCACCCTTCTGCCGGGATCGCTCATCGGCGGCGCGGGCCTCGTCGTGCTGCAGCAGTTGTCGGGTCTGTTCGTCGGCGGCGCCGACAACAATCCGCTCCTCGCCGGTTTCACCTCGCTCATCGCGCTCCTGCTGTGGTTCAACCTCTCGGCGCAGGTGGTGCTGATCGCGAGCGCCTACATCGTCGTGACGGCCGAGGAGAGCGACAACCGCGTCGCGGAGCGCTACGGCGCCGAGACGTTCACGCAGCGGCAGGTGCGCGCCGCCGAGCGCGACCTGCGCGTGGCCGAGGACGCGCTGCGGACCGCCCGCGACAACGATCGCGCGGCGCGCGAGAAGGCCGAGGAGCGCCGCGCGAAGCTCGAGGGCGCCGACGCATGACAGGGCGGCGGCCTCACGCCTAGGCTGGCCCCATGGCAGCATCGCGCTCAGTGGAGATCGAGAAGAAGTTCGACGTTGCGGCGGGCACTCCGGTGCCCGACTGGACCCGGGTGCCCGGCGTCGCGAGCGTGACTGCGGGGGAGGTGCGCCACCTCGACGCGGCGTACCTCGACACGGCCCACCTCGCGCTCGCGCAGGCGGGCGTCGCGGTGCGGCGCCGCACGGGCGGGCCCGACGAGGGATGGCACGTCAAGGGGCCCCTCGTCGACGGCGGTCGCGTCGAGCTCGGCTGGCCGCTGAGCGACGAGATGCCGCAGGAGCTGCGCGACGAGATCGCGCAGTGGACGACGGATCGCCTCGCGCCCCTCGCGCGCATCGTCAACGACCGCACGGCCTACGACCTGCTCGACGCCGACGGCAACGTCCTCGCCGAGTTCGTCGACGACCACGTGCGCGCGACCGATCAGCGGGGCGACGTCGAGCGCGAGTGGTATGAGTGGGAGATCGAGCTGCGTGGCCTCGACGCCGCCGACGCCGATGCCTTCTTCGCCGAGATCGAGCGCGTCGCGCGCGACGCCGGTGCCCTGAACCCCACGTCGACGTCGAAGCTCGCGCGCGCCCTCGGGCGCTGACGCCGGACGCAGAACGGCCCGGATCCTCGTCGAGGATCCGGGCCGCTCTGCTGGCGCGCGGTGCGTCAGAGGTTGATCATGTGACCCGCGAGGCCGTGGAAGCCCTCCTGCAGCGCCTCCGACAGCGTCGGGTGCGTGTGCACGTTGCGGGCGGCCTCGAGCGCCGTGAGGTCCCACTTCTGCGCGAGCGTGAGCTCGGGCAGCAGCTCCGACACGTCGGGGCCGATGAGGTGGCCGCCGAGCAGCTCGAGGTGCTCGGCGTCGGCGATGAGCTTGACGAAGCCGACGGGCTCGCCGAGGCCGTTCGCCTTGCCGTTGGCGCTGAAGGGGAACTTCGCGACCTTCACGTCGTAGCCCTCGGCCTTGGCCTGCTCCTCCGTGAGGCCGAAGCTCGCGACCTGCGGCGAGCAGAACGTCGCGCGCGGCATCATGCGGTAGTCGCCGAGCGTCTGCGTCTCGGCGCCGCCGATGGTCTCGGCAGCGACGACGGCCTGGGCCTCGGCGACGTGCGCGAGCTGCAGCTTGGCCGTGACGTCGCCGATCGCGTAGACGCCGTCGACGTTCGTGCGCATGTGGTCGTCGATGTCGATCGCGCCGCGGTCGGTGAGCTTCACGCCCGTGTTCTCGAGGCCGTAGCCCTCCGTGCGGGGCGCGAAGCCGACCGACATGAGCACGCGGTCGGCGTCGATGGCGCCCTCGGTGCCGTCCTTCGTCTTGTACGTCACGTGCACGCTCGTGCCGTCGTCGACGGCCGAGGTGACGCCCGTCGAGGTGAGGATGTCGATGCCGTACTTCTTGTACTGCTTCGCGAGCTCCTTCGACACCTCGGCGTCCTCGTTCGGCAGCACGCGGTCGGCGAACTCGACGATCGTGACCTTCACGCCGTAGTTGCTGAGGACGTACGCGAACTCCATGCCGATGGCGCCGGCGCCGACGATGACGATCGAGTTCGGCAGGTCGCGCGAGAGGATCTGCTCCTCGAAGGAGACGACGTTCTTGCTGAGCGTGACGCCCGGCAGCGAGCGCACGGTCGAGCCGGTCGAGATGATGACGTTGTCGGCCGTGACGCGCTCGACCTGGCCGTCGGCCTTCGCGACGTCAATCGTCTTGGCGTCGACGAAGGTGCCGCGACCCTCGTACTCGGTCACCTTGTTCTTCTTCATGAGGAAGTGGATGCCCTTGACGTGGGTGGCCGCCACCTTGCGGCTGCGGTCGAACGCCGAGCCGAAGTCGAACGAGACATCCCCCGAGATGCCGAAGAAGTCGGCCTTGTGGGTGAAGGTGTGGGCGACCTCCGCGTTCTTTAGGAGCGACTTGGAGGGGATGCAGCCCACGTTGAGGCACACACCGCCCCAGTACTTCTCCTCGATGATCGCGGTGGTGAGTCCGAGCTGAGCGGCGCGGACGGCGGCGACGTATCCGCCGGGGCCAGCGCCGAGAATGACGACGTCGTAGTGAGCCATAATGACCAGCCTAATCCTTTCTGCCGTGCCGGACCCCGCGCCTCACGCGCGGCGTGAGCGGGCGATCATGACGATGATCACGACGATGATCGCGAGCACGAGCACGCCGCCGACGATCGCGATGACGGCGGGCGCGCCGATGTCGCTGCCCGCGTCGTCGGGCGCGGTCGTCGCGGCCTCCGTGTCGGCCGGAGCCGGCGTCGCGGGGCTCGCGGACTCGGAGGGCGTCGCGGTGGGCGCCTCGGTCGAGGCAGGCGCAGCGGCCTCCTCGGCCGTGAACGTGAACATGTTGCTGTCGGCGTGGCCGTCGCCGTAGACGACCTGCCAGATCACCGTGTAGGCGCCGGCGGGGGCGTCGGTCGTGTCGATCGCCTGCGTCACGGTCGGGCCGTCGACGACCGCGTCGCCCGTCGCGTAGTCGCGGCAGTCGCGCGTGTCGCCCGTGCCGGGGTTCGCGATCTCGAGGGCGGCGTCCTCGCACGTCGCGTCGTACACGCGGATCTGCGTGTTCGACTCGCCGCCCTGCTGCTGCTCCGAGGGCAGCGG
>JAJUIM010000446.1 GCA_029267645.1 Microbacterium sp. | reverse complement strand
TCGGTGTCGTTCAGCTGTGGGAACTTCGCGGGATAGGCCACGATCTCCTCCTCTTCCTCGAGGTGGGCGCCGCGATCGCCGCGCCCGCCGCACGGCATCGGCGCCGGCGGTGAGGCCACTTTCCGCGCGGCGGCGGCGCGGGTCCAAGCCCGTTCTCACTGGCTGAGAACACCACTGGATCCGCGCCCCGCCGTCTGCTGTTCTGGTGGCGTCCACAGGCGACCGAGGCCTCGGCGCCACGACGTGAAGAAGGAGACAAGGATGTCCAAGGTCCTCATCATCGCGGGTGACTTCTCGGAGACGCTCGAGGTGTTCTATCCCTACGAGCGCCTGCGCGAGGAGGGCTACGAGCCCGTCATCGCCGCGCCGACCAAGAAGCGCCTGCAGTTCGTCGTGCACGACTTCGAGCCGGGCTACGAGACGTTCACCGAGAAGCTCGGCCACGGCTGGCCCGCCGACATCGCGCTCTCCGACGTCGACCCCGCCGACTACGTCGCGCTCGTGATCCCGGGCGGCCGCGCGCCCGAGTACCTGCGCAACAACCCCGACGTGAAGCGCATCGTGCAGCACTTCTTCGGCGCCGACGCGCCCGTCGCCGTCACGTGCCACGGCCCGACGATCCTCGCGAAGGCCGGCGTGCTCGAGGGCCGCACGGTCTCGGGCTTCCCCGAGATCCAGCCCGACGTCGAGGCGGGCGGCGCGACCTACCAGGCGTCGGAGGCCCTCGTCGACGGCGCCCTCGTGAGCGCGCGGGCCTGGAACGACAACGGCCCGTGGTTCCGCGAGTTCATCCGCGTGCTGCGCGAGAAGGCGCCCGCGAACTGATCCGGCCGCGGCGCGGTCGGGGGCTTCGAGCCGCCCCCGGCCGCGCCGCTTCCATGCCGCGCGAGCCTCTCGCGCCGTGTGCCGTGACAGGGCCGCGTGGCAGACTTACTGGCATGACCAGTCGAGCAGGACTTCCCGCCGAGCCTAGCGACCTCACCGACATCGACGCCCTCATCGCGGCCTATTACGATCGTCACCCCGATCCGTCGAATCCCGCGCACCGCGTCGCCTTCGGCACGAGCGGCCACCGCGGATCGAGCCTCACGACGAGCTTCAACGAGCACCACATCCTCGCCACGACGCAGGCGATCGTCGAGTTCCGCGCGCAGCAGGGGATCCGCGGGCCGCTCTTCCTCGGTCGCGACACGCACGCGCTGTCGCTGCCCGCCGAGCGCACTGCGATCGAGGTGCTCGTCGCGAACGGCGTCGACGTGCGCATCGACGCACACGACTCGTGGGTGCCGACGCCCGCGCTGAGCCACGCGATCCTGACCCACAACCGCGGCCTCGCCGCCGACGACGAGGCGCGCGCCGACGGCATCGTCGCGACCCCGAGTCACAACCCGCCGGGCGACGGCGGCTTCAAGTACAACCCGCCCCACGGCGGCCCCGCCGACACCGATGCGACGAGCTGGATCGCCCGCCGCGCGAATGAGCTCATCGCGGGCGGCCTCGAGGGCGTGCGCCGCGTGCGGCACGCCGACGTCGACGCCGACGCGGTCGGCTCGTTCGACTTCCGCGCTTCCTACGTCCATGCGCTCGGCGACGTCATCGACATGGACGCGATCCGCGAGGCGGGCGTGCGCATCGGCGCGGATCCCCTCGGCGGCGCGTCGGTCGAGTACTGGCAGGCGATCGCCGAGCAGTACGGCCTCGACCTCACGGTCGTGAACCC
>JAJUIM010000006.1 GCA_029267645.1 Microbacterium sp. | reverse complement strand
GTTCGACACGGCCGGCGCCGCGTACCTCGGCGGCTACGCCGCGGCGGCGTGGAGCGACCAGTCGGGCGTCGGCAAGGTCGGCACCTTCGGCGGCGGCGAGATCCCCTCCGTCACGATCTTCATGGACGGCTTCCAGCAGGGGGTCGAGAAGTACAACGAGGACAAGGACGCCGACGTGCAGGTCGTGGGCTGGGACCTCGAGCAGCAGTCGGGCCTGTTCACGGGCTCGTTCGAGGCGAACGACACGGCGCGCCAGACCGCTGAGCAGGTGCTCTCGCAGGGCGCCGACGTGATCCTGCCGGTCGGCGGCCCGATCTACACCTCGGCGATCGCCGCGATCCGCGACGCGTACCCCGACGCCGTCATGCTCGGCGTCGACAGCGACCTCGCGGTCAAGGAGCCCGACAACGCCGACCTCGTGCTGACGTCGATCCAGAAGGGCATCGACGAGGCCACCTACCAGGCGGTGCTCGACGCGGCCGAGGCCGAGGGCGACTTCGACACGACGCCCTACGTCGGCACGCTCGAGAACGGCGGCGTCGGCCTGAGCGCGTTCCACGAGTTCGAGAGCGAGGTCCCCGAGGGCCTCACCGACGAGATCGAGGCGCTCAAGGAGCAGATCATCGCGGGCGACATCACGGTCGAGTCGCCGTCGTCGCCCACCGCGCAGTGAACCGCTGCCCAGTGAGCTGACGCACCTCATCGGGGCGATCGGAAACCCTCCGGTCGCCCCGACGCGTGCTCGCGCGCGCACGTCCTGTTCCTCCCCACGACCTTCAGGTTAGGTTGACACCTATGAAGCTCGAGCTCCGCGGAATCACGAAGCGATTCGGCAGCCTCGTCGCGAACGACCACATCGATCTCACGGTCGAGCCCGGCGAGATCCACGCCCTGCTCGGCGAGAACGGCGCCGGCAAGTCGACGCTCATGAACGTCCTCTACGGCCTCTACCAGGCCGACGAGGGCGAGATCCTCATCGATGACCAGCCCAGGCACTTCCGCGGCCCGGGCGACGCGATGGCCGCCGGCATCGGCATGGTGCACCAGCACTTCATGCTCATCCCCGTCTTCACGGTCGCCGAGAACGTCGCGCTCGGACACGAGACGACGACGAAGCTCGGGTCCCTCGACGTGCGCCGCGCGCGCGAGCAGGTGCGCGAGGTCGCCGAGCGCTTCGGCTTCCACGTCGACCCGGACGCGCGCGTCGAGGATCTGCCCGTCGGCGTGCAGCAGCGCGTCGAGATCATCAAGGCCCTCGCGCGCGACGCCGAGGTGCTCGTGTTCGACGAGCCCACGGCCGTGCTGACGCCCCAGGAGACCGACGAGCTGATGGCGATGATGCGTCAGCTGCGGGCCGAGGGCAAGGGCATCGTGTTCATCACCCACAAGCTGCGCGAGGTGCGCGAGGTGGCCGACCGCATCACGGTCGTGCGCCGCGGCGCGATCGTCGGCACCGCGAGCCCGACGTCGTCGAACGCCGAGCTCGCGAGCATGATGGTGGGCCGCGCCGTCGAGCTGACGGTGCAGAAGGATCCCGCCGCGCCGAAGCCTGCGGGCGGCCTCGAGGTCAGCGGCCTCAGCGTGCGCGACGACGCCGGCGCCGTCGTCGTCGACGACGTGAGCTTCGCCGTGCGCCCGGGCGAGATCCTCGCGATCGCGGGCGTGCAGGGCAACGGCCAGACCGAGCTGACGGAGGCCCTCATGGGCCTCGAGAGCCACGTGTCGGGATCCATCCGGCTGGGCGACGTCGAGCTCAACGGCCGCAGCGTGCACCAGATCCTCGAGGCGGGCGTCGGCTTCGTGCCGGAGGACCGCACGGTCGACGGGCTCGTCGGATCCATGTCGATCGCCGAGAACCTCATCCTCGACCGCACCGACACGGGCGAGTTCACGCGCGCGGGCACGCTGCGGCGCGGCCAGATGCGCGAGTTCGCGCTCGCCCGCATCGACGAGTTCGACATCCGCGCGCAGGGGCCGCACTCGCCCGCGCGCACCCTGTCGGGCGGCAACCAGCAGAAGGTCGTCGTCGCGCGCGAGATGAACCGCGACATCTCGCTCCTCATCGCGGCGCAGCCGACGCGCGGCGTCGACGTCGGATCCATCGAGTTCATCCACCGCCGCATCGTCGACGCGCGCGACGCGGGGCTCGCGGTCGTCGTCATCTCGACCGAGCTCGACGAGGTCGCGGCCCTCGCCGACCGCATCGCCGTGATGTACCGCGGCCGCATCGTCGGCATCGTGCCCGGCGACACGTCGCGCGACCGCCTCGGCCTGCTCATGGCCGGGGCCGACACCGAGGAGGACGCCGCATGAGCGACAAGGCACACGAGGCGCCGCGCTCGAACCAGATCATCCGCGAGATCCTGCGCGGCAGCGTCGTGACGACGATCCTCGCGTTCGTCGTCGCGCTCGTGGTCGGCGGCGTGCTGATCGCCGCGACGAGCGCCGAGGTGCGCGCGGCCGCGGGCTACTTCTTCGCGCGCCCCGGCGACACCTTCCAGGCGCTGTGGGACTCGGTGGGCGGAGGCTATGCCGCGCTCTTCCGCGGCGCGATCTACAACACCCAGGCCGACTCGTTCCTCACGGGCATCCGCTCGATCACGAACTCGATCGGCTATGCCGCGCCGCTCATCGCGGCGGGCCTCGGCGTCGCCCTCGCATTCCGCGTCGGCATGTTCAACATCGGTGCGCAGGGCCAGATCATCTTCGGCGCCGCGTTCGCCGCGCTCATCACCTTCCCCATGGGGCTGCCTTGGCCCGCGCAGATCGTCATGACGATGATCGGCGCGGTCGTCGGCGGCGCGATCTGGGCGGGCCTCGTCGGCCTCATCAAGGCCACGACGGGCGCGCACGAGGTCATCCTCACGATCATGTTCAACTACGTCGCGGTCTACCTCGTGACGTGGATGGTCTCGACGACGGGCGTGCTGCAGAAGACGGGATCGAACCAGCCGATCTCCGACCCGACGCCCGACGCCGCGATCTACCCCGACCTGCTCGGGCCGCGATTCCCCGCGCTCGACTGGGGCTTCGTCGTCGTGCTCGTCGCGGCCGCCTTCGTGTACTGGCTGCTCGAGCGCTCGAGCCTCGGCATGCGCATGCGCGCGGTCGGCGAGAACCCCGACGCGGCGCGCGCGGCGGGCATCAACGTCGAGCGGATCTATGTCTACGCCATGCTCTTCGCGGGCGGCCTCGCGGGCCTCGCGGCCTCGCAGCAGATCCAGGGCGCCGTCACGAACGGCTTCTCGAGCACGATCGACGCGGGCTTCGGCTTCGACGCCATCACGGTCGCGCTGCTCGGCCGCAGCAAGGCGTGGGGCACGGTCGTCGCGGGCCTGCTGTTCGGCGCGCTCAAGGCCGGCTCGTACACGATGCAGGCGGCGGAGGGCATCCCCGTCGACATCGTGCTCGTCGTGCAGGCGGTCGTCGTGCTGTTCGTGGCGGCACCGCCGCTCGTGCGCACGATCTTCTTCCTGCCCAAGTCGGAGGAGGAGAAGCGCGCGAAGCAGAATGCGCGCCAGGCGAAGAAGGCGGTGGCGCGATGAGCGATGTCACGATCCACGACCCGGCCACGACGCCGGACGAGGCGCCCGTCGAGCACCGGCTCGTGCGCGTGCGCTCCTGGAAGCTGCCGATCACGCTCGTGGCGGCGACGATCCTGCTGGCGCTGCTCTTCCTCGCCGCCTCGCGCCCCGGCGACGCGGTCTTCCGCCTCGCGGGCGGCCCCTCGGCGATCCAGCTCGGCGACGTCACGGTCCCGGCCATGGCGTCCGCGTGGATCTCGATCGTCCTCATGGCGGCGCTCGCTGCCTGGTCGATCGCGCGCGTCGCCGCCTACCGCCGCGTGACCGTCTGGGTGCCGATCGCGTTCGCCGCCTTCGGCGTCTTCGGCTTCCTCGCCTGGGCGGGCGCGGGCGGCATGATCCCCGTCGTGAGCCTGCTCGCGGGCGCGCTGTCGCTCTCGGTGCCGCTCGTCTTCGGCGGCCTCGGCGGCGTGATCGGCGAGCGCGTCGGCGTCGTCAACGTCGCGATCGAGGGCCAGCTGCTGCTCGGCGCGTTCAACGCCGCGATCCTCTCGTCGGTCACGAACAACCCCTTCGTGGGCCTCATCGGCGCCCTCATCGGCGGCGTGCTCGTGTCGCTCGTGCTCGCCGTGTTCGCGATCAAGTACCTCGTCGAGCAGGTCATCATCGGCGTCGTGCTGAACGTGCTCGTGCTCGGCCTCACGACGTTCCTGTACGGCATCGTGCTCGTGCCGAACGAGACCGTGCTGAACCGCGCGACGACGTTCGACACGTGGCCCATCCCCGTGCTGAGCGAGATCCCCGTCATCGGTGCCGTGCTGTTCAACCAGACGTTCATCGTCTACCTCATGTACATCGCCGTCGCGCTCGTCGCGTGGGGCCTCTTCCGCACGCGATGGGGGCTGCGCCTGCGCGCCGTGGGCGAGCACCCGCAGGCGGCCGACACGGTCGGCATCAAGGTCGGGCCGACCCGCTTCTGGAACGTCACGCTCGCGGGCGCCGTTGCGGGCCTCGGCGGCGCGTACTTCACGCTCGTGTCGGTGCCGCAGTTCGGCGAGAACATGACGAACGGCCTCGGCTTCATCGCCCTCGCCACCGTCATCTTCGGCCAGTGGGATCCGCTGAAGACGGCGCTCGCGGGCCTGCTGTTCGGCTTCGCGAACCAGCTGCAGGGCCTGCTCGTCGTGCTCGGCACGCCGATCCCGAGCCAGTTCATGCTCATGTTGCCGTACATCGTGACGATCCTCGCGGTCGCGGGCTTCGTCGGGAAATCGCGCGCCCCAGCGGCGTCCGGCAAGCCGTACGTGAAGGGCTGAGCCATGGCCGACATCGACTGGCAGGGGCTGCGCGAGGCCGCGACGACCGCGATGCGCGCCGCGTACGCGCCGTACTCGGGTTACCCGGTCGGGGCGGCCGCGCTCGTCGACGACGGCCGCGTCGTCACGGGGTGCAACGTCGAGAACGCGGCGTACGGCGTGACGCTGTGCGCAGAGTGCGGGCTCGTCTCGAACCTCGTGCTCTCGGGCGGCGGCAGGCTCAGCGCGTTCGTCTGCGTCGACGGCGAGGGCAGCACGATCATGCCGTGCGGCCGCTGCCGCCAGCTGCTCTTCGAGCACGCCGGCCCCGACATGGTGCTCGAGACCGTCTCGGGCATCCGCACGATCGACGAGGTGCTGCCCGACGCGTTCGGGCCCCGCGACCTCGCCCGCCACGCCGCCACGGAGGAGTGACATGACCGAGCCGTTCGACGCCGTCGACGTGATCCGCACCAAGCGCGACGGGGGAGCAGTCCCTGAGCCCGCCCTGCGCTGGCTCATCGACGCTTACACGCGCGAGTACGTCGCCGACGCCCAGATGGCGGCCTTCGCGATGGCCGTCCTGCTGAACGGCATGACGCGCGAGGAGATCCGCGTCATGACCGACGCCATGATCGCCTCGGGCGAGCGCATGAGCTTCGCGGGCCTCGGCAAGCCGACCGCCGATAAGCACTCGACGGGCGGCGTGGGCGACAAGATCACGCTGCCGCTCGCGCCGCTCGTCGCGACCTTCGGCGTCGCGGTGCCGCAGCTCTCTGGCCGCGGCCTCGGCCACACGGGCGGCACGCTCGACAAGCTCGAGTCGATCCCGGGATGGCGCGCCGCGCTCACGAACGACGAGATGCACGCGCAGCTGAAGGGCGACGTGGGCGCCGTGATCTGCGCTGCGGGCTCGGGCCTCGCGCCGGCCGACAAGCGCCTCTACGCGCTGCGAGACGTCACGGGCACGGTCGAGGCGATCCCGCTCATCGCCTCGAGCATCATGTCGAAGAAGATCGCGGAGGGCACCGACTCGCTCGTGCTCGACGTGAAGTTCGGCTCGGGCGCCTTCATGAAGGATGAGGAGCGCGCCCGCGAGCTCGCGCGCACCATGGTCGCGCTCGGTGCCGACTCGGGCGTGAAGACGACCGCGCTCCTCACCGACATGTCGACGCCGCTCGGCCTCGCGGTCGGCAACGCCAACGAGGTGCGCGAGTCGGTCGAGGTGCTCGCGGGCGGCGGCCCCGCCGACGTCGTCGAGCTCACGGTCGCCCTCGCGCGCGAGATGCTGCGCCTCGCGGGCGTCGACGCGGATCCCGCCGACGCACTGCGCGACGGGCGCGCCATGGACACGTGGCGCCGCATGATCCGCGCGCAGGACGGCGACCCCGACGCGCCCCTGCCGCAGCCGCGCGAGACGCACGTCGTCACCGCCGAGCGCGACGGGATCCTCCAGCGCCTCGACGCGTACGATGTGGGGATCGCTGCGTGGCGCCTCGGCGCGGGACGCGCGCGGGCGACGGATCCCGTCGTCCACGCCGCCGGCATCGACCTGCACGCGAAGCCCGGCGACGCCGTGCGCGCGGGCCAGCCGCTCGCGACGCTGAACGCCGACGACGCGGGCCGGTTCGATCGCGCGCTCGAGGCCCTGGCCGGAGCGTACGAGATCGGCGATACTGCCCCCGAGGCCGCGCCGATCGTGCGCGACAGGATCACCGCCTGACCACCCCCCCCGACGCTCGGAGCCCCGCATGTCGCGACAGCAGAAGAACCGCCGCCCCGCCCGCCGTGAGGCGACCGTCGACGGCGTGCCCATCCGCAGCTTGCCGAAGATCTCGCTGCACGACCACCTCGACGGCGGCGTGCGCGCCTCGACCGTGTTCGAGCTCGCCGTCGAGGCGGGCCTCGACCTGCCCGCCGGCACGCCGCGCGAGCTGGGGGAGTGGTTCGCCGAGCAGGCCGCGTCGGACTCGCTCGTCGAGTACCTCGAGACCTTCGAGCTGACGATCGCCGTCATGCAGACCCCCGAGGCGCTCACGCGGATCGCGCGCGAGTTCGTCGAGGATCTCGCGAACGACGGCGTCATCTACGGCGAGGTGCGCTGGGCGCCCGAGCAGCACACTCGCGAGGGCCTCTCGCTCGAGGAGGCCGTGCAGGCCGTGCAGGACGGGCTCGAGCAGGGCGAGGATGCGGCCGACGAGGGCGGCCACTCGATCCGCGTCGGACAGATCCTCTCGGCGATGCGCCAGGGCGAGCGCTCGCTCGAGGTCGCGCGGCTCGCGATCGACTTCCGCGACGACGGCGTGGTCGGCTTCGACCTCGCGGGGCCTGAGGACGGCTTCCCGCCGTCGGGCCACCGCGAGGCGCTCGACCTCCTCGCGGCCGAGTTCTTCCCCGTCACGCTGCACGCGGGCGAGGCGGCCGGGCTCGACTCGATCCGCTCGGCCCTGCTCGACGGCCGCGCGCTGCGCCTCGGACACGGCGTGCGGATCGCGGAGGACCTCGAGCGGATCACAGAGGAGGGCGACGAGGTGCGGGTGCGCTTCGGCGACCTCGCGCGTTGGGTGCGCGACCGCGAGATCGCGCTCGAGCTGTCGCCGACGTCGAACCTCGGCACGGGAGCGATCGCGGCCTGGGGCACGACGATGGAGGACCACCCGTTCGACCTGCTCTACCAGCTCGGCTTCTGCGTCACGGTGAACACCGACAACCGGCTCATGAGCCGCACGACGCTGACGCGCGAGCTCGCGCGCCTCGTCGACGCGTTCGAGTACGACATCGACGACCTGCTGCAGTTCCAGCTCAACGCTGCCGCAGCGACATTCCTGCCGATCGAGCAGCGCGAGGAGCTCATCGACATGATCACGGAGGGCTTCGACCGGTGATCGAGGTCGGGCGCCCCGCGGGGCGCCCGACCCGCATCACTCGACGGGGAGCAGCGTGTACTTCGTCGAGAGGTACTCGTGGATCCCCTCGAGGCCGCCCTCGCGGCCGACGCCCGACTGCTTCACGCCGCCGAACGGCGCGGCGGCGTTCGAGACGACGCCGACGTTGAGCCCCATCATGCCGGTCTCGAGGCGGTCGATCATGCGGTGCCCGCGCGCGAGATCCTCCGTGAACACGTAGGAGACCAGGCCGTACTCGGTGTCGTTCGCCATGCGCACGGCCTCATCCTCGGTGCGGAAGGTCGCGACGGCGAAGACGGGGCCGAAGATCTCCTCCGACATGATCTCGGCGTCGCTCGTGAGGCCCTGCAGCACGGTCGGCTCGAAGAACGTGCCTGGCCCGTCGACGCGGCTGCCGCCGTGCACGAGCGCCGCGCCCTTCGCGACGGCGTCGGCCACGAGGCTCTCGGCCTTCGCGACGGCGTCGTCGTCGATGAGCGGGCCGATCTGCACGCCGTCCTCCGTGCCGCGCCCGATGCGCATCTGCGCGACGCGCTCGGCGACGCGCTTCGTGAACGCGTCGGCGACATCCTCGTGGACGATGATGCGGTTCGCGGCCGTGCAGGCCTGGCCGATGTTGCGGAACTTCGCCGCCATCGCGCCGTCGACGGCCTTGTCGAGGTCCGCATCCTCGAACACGACGAACGGTGCGTTGCCGCCGAGCTCCATCGACACGCGCAGCACGTTCTCGGACGCCTGCGCCATGAGCTGCTTACCCACGGGCGTGGATCCCGTGAAGGACAGTTTCCGCAGGCGCGGATCCTGGATGATCGGCTCGGAGACCCGCCGCGAGCTCGTCGAGGTGACGACGTTCACGACGCCCTTCGGCAGCCCGGCCTCCTCGAGGATCCGCACGAACAGCAGCGTCGTGAGCGGCGTGAGCTGCGGCGGCTTCACGACGCTCGTGCAGCCGGCCGCGAGGGCGGGGGCGATCTTGCGTGTCGCCATCGCGAGCGGGAAGTTCCACGGCGTGATGAAGAAGCACGGCCCCACGGGGTGCTGCGAGACGATCGTGCGGCCCGTGCCCTCGGGGTTCAGGCCGTATCGCCCCGTGATCCGCACGGCCTCCTCGCTGAACCAGCGCAGGAACTCGCCGCCGTAGGCGACCTCGCCGCGCGACTCGGCGAGGGGCTTGCCCATCTCGAGCGTCATGACGAGGGCGAGATCCTCCTTGCGCTCCTGCACGAGCTCCCACGCGCGGCGCAGGATCTCGCTGCGTCGCCGCGGCGCCGTGGCGGCCCAGTCGGCCTGCGCCGCGACCGCCGCGTCGAGGGCGCGCGTCGCGTCGGCCGCAGTCGCGTCGGCGATGCGCGCGATCACCTCGTTCGTCGACGGGTCGCGCACGGCGAAGTCGGATCCGCCCTCCGCGCCCGTCCACTCGCCGCCGATGAAGAGCTCCGTCGGAACCGACCGGAGCGCCTGCCGCTCGATGTCGTTCATGGTCGCCTCTCTCTTGCTCAGCTGCGCGGATCCGCGTCAGCGCTCGGGATGAAGGTGCGGGCGAGCTGCTCGGAGCCGCGCGCGACGAGCGCGACGTCGGCGCCCACGAGCACGAAGCGGGCGCCCGCGTCGGCGTATGCGCGCGCGGCGTCGGGATCGAACGCGTTGACGCCCGCGGGGGCGCCCGCGCGCGCGATGCCGTCGAAGGCGCGCCGCACGGCGGCCACCACATCGGGATGCGTCTGCTGCCCGATGAGCCCCATCGACGCCGCGAGGTCGGCCGGCCCGACGAAGACGCCGTCGATGCCGCGCGTCGCCGCGATCTCGTGCGCGGCGTCGACCGCCTCGGCGGTCTCGACCTGCACGAAGGCCGCAACGTGGCGGTCGGCTTCCGCGAGATAGCCCTCGACGCGGTTCCAACGGGCGGATCGCGCGAGCGCGCTGCCGACGCCGCGGCGTCCGGCCGGCGGATACTGCACGGCTTCGGCCACGGCCCTCGCCTCGGCCGCGTCCTGCACCATGGGCACGAGGATACTCTGGGCGCCGAGGTCGAGGACCTGCTTGATGATGACGGGATCCGCCGACGGCACCCGCACGACGGGCGCCACGGGGTACGCCGACACGGCGTGCAGCTGCGCGAGCACCGACTCGAGGCCGTTCGGCGCGTGCTCCATGTCGATGAGCACCCAGTCGAGGCCCGAGCCGGCCATGATCTCGGCCATGACGGGCGATCCCGACGTGACCCAGCCGCCGAACAGCGGGCGGTCCGCCTCCGCGATACGGTCGCGGAGCGTGGGGTTCAGACGAAGCGGCATGAGATGCTCCCGAGGTCTCCGTAGTCGGCGAGCACGGTGTCGCCCTGCTCGATCCACAGCGGCCGCGTGAACGAGCCCGCGAGCACGATCTCGCCCGCCTCGAGCCGATCGCCGTGCTGGTGCAGCTTGTTGGCGAGCCAGGCGACGCCGGTCGCGGGGTGGCCGAGTACGCCCGCTGCGACGCCCGTCTCCTCGATCGTCTCGTTGCGGTGCAGCAGCGCCGACACCCACCGCAGGTCGACCGCGTCGGGCGCCGTGGGCCTGCCGCCGAGCACGAGCCCGCCGTAGGCGGCGTTGTCGCTGATCGTGTCGACGATCGTGCGCCCCTCCATCTCGATGTGCGCGTTCAGCACCTCGAGGGCGGGCGTGACGAACTCCGTCGCGCGCAGCACGTCGAAGACGGTGCAGGACGGGCCCTCGAGCGGCCGCGCGAGCACGAACGCGAGCTCGACCTCGATGCGCACGTTCGCGAAGGCGTCGAAGGGGATCCGGGCTCCGCTCTCCCACACGGTGTCATCGAACATGACGCCGTAGTCGGGCTCGGTGATGCCCGTCGCCTGCTGCATGGCGCGTGACGTGAGCCCGATCTTGTGCCCCACGAGGCGCCTGCCCGCGGCGATGCGCCCATCGCGCCAGATGCGCTGGATGGCGTACGCGTCCTCGACCGTCGCCTCGGGGTGGCGCGCCGTGATCCGCGGCACCGGCACGCCGTCGCGGTCGGCCTGCGCGAGCTCGTCCGCGAGGCGCGCCAGCACCTCGTCCGGGAGCGCCATCAGAGCTGGTTCCCGAGCTTGTACTCGCCCTGCTTCCACGCGGGCATCGACTCCTCCTCGGGCCGCGTGTACGAGAAGCCGTCGGCGCCGATCGTCACGGCCATCTCGCTTGCCTCCGTGCGCGCGACGAGCGGCTGCGGCTCGCCGTCGAGGTCGAGCACGCGCGAGGCGTCGGTGTACCAGCTCGGCACGACGGGGTTGCCCCACCAGTCGCGCCGCTGGTTGTCGTGCACGTCCCACGTTACGACGGGGTTGTCGGGGTCGCCCGTGTAGTAGTCCTGCGTGTAGATCTCGACGCGGTGGCCGTCGGGGTCGCGCAGGTACAGGTAGAACGCGTTCGAGACGCCGTGACGGCCCGGGCCCCGCTCGATCGCGTCCGAGCGGCGCAGCGCGCCGAGCCGGTCGCAGATCGCGAGGATGTTGTGCTTCTCGTGCGTCGCGAAGGCCACGTGGTGCATGCGGGGACCGTCCCCACCCGTCGCGGCCGTGTCGTGCACGGTCGGCTTGCGGCGCATCCATGCGGCGTACACCGTGCCGCCCTCGTCCTGGATGTCCTCCGTGACGCGGAAGCCGAGGTCCTGGTAGTGGCGCACGGCGCGCGGCACGTCGGGGGTGACCTGGTTGAAGTGGTCGAGGCGCACGAGCTCGCCGGGGCAGTGCACGTCGTAGCGCCACGACAGGCGCTCGACGTGCTCGGCCTCGAAGAAGAACTCGTACGGGAAGCCGAGCGGATCCTCGACCCGCACCGAGTCGCCGAGCCCCTTCGTGAAGCCCTCGGCACGGCGCTCGACGCGGCAGCCCAGCTCGGTGTAGAAGGCGACGGCCCGATCGAGGTCCTCGGGGCTGCGCACGCGGTACGAGAATGCCGCGACGGCGGCCATGGGCCCGCGGCGCAGCACGAGGTTGTGGTGGATGAACTCCTCGGTCGTGCGCAGGTAGATCGCGTCGTCGTCCTCCTCCGTCACGTGCAGGCCGAGCACGTCGACGTAGAACTCGCGCGAGGCCGCGAGGTCGGTCACGACGAGGTCGAGTGCCGCGCACCGCAGGATGTCGGGCGCGGGAGCCGACGGGGTCGGGATGGGGTCGTCGGTGTGGATCGGCGCCTCCTGGCTCACGTAGAAGCCGGAGGAGGTGAGCGTGCGGTCGTCCATGTGGGTCATGTCATGCGTCCTTGCGTGAATGAGCGGCGGGGATCAGCGGGGATCCGGGTCGTCGATGTCGGTGGCTTCGGGATGCGGGAGCTTCCCGAAGCTCGGGTTGTGCACCTTGCCGAGCGTGATGTGCACGGCTTGCTGGTCGGTGTAGAAGTCGATCGAGCGGTAGCCGCCCTCGTGGCCGAGGCCCGAGGCCTTCACACCGCCGAACGGCGTGCGCAGGTCGCGCACGTTGTTCGAGTTGAGCCACACCATGCCGGCCTCGATGGCCTGCGAGAAGTTGTGCGCGCGCTTCAGGTCGTTCGTCCAGACGTAGGCGGCGAGGCCGTATCGCGTGTCGTTCGCGAGCGCGAGGGCCTCCTCCTCCGTGTCGAAGGGGGTGATCGCGACGACGGGGCCGAAGATCTCCTCCTGGAAGATGCGGGCGTCGGGCGAGACGTCGGCGAACACCGTGGGCGCGACGAAGTTGCCCTCGTCGAAGCCCTCGGGGCGCCCGCCGCCCGCGACGAGACGGCCCTCGGCCTTGCCGATCTCGACGTAGCTCATGACCTTCGCGTAGTGCTCGGGGTGCACGAGCGCGCCCACCTCGGTGTCGGGGTCGTCGGGGTATCCGACCCGCACGCGCTTCGCCTGCGCCGCGTAGCGCTCGACGAACTCGTCGTACACGGCGCGCTCGACGAGGATCCGCGATCCCGCCGTGCAGCGCTCGCCGTTGAGCGAGAAGACGCCGAAGATCGTCGCGTCGATCGCGGCCTCGAGGTCGGCGTCGGCGAAGACGATGGCGGGGCTCTTGCCGCCGAGCTCCATCGAGAGCCCCTTGAGGTACGGGGCGGCGTTCGCGAAGATCAGCTCGCCCGTCTTCGACTCGCCCGTGAACGAGATGAGCGGCACGTCGGGGTGCTTCACGAGCGCGTCGCCCGCGGCCTCGCCGAGCCCGTTCACGAGGTTGAAGACGCCCTGCGGCAGGCCCGCCTCCTCGAAGATGCCCGCCCAGAGCTGCGCCGACAGCGGCGTGAACTCGGCCGGCTTCAGCACGACGGTGTTGCCCGTCGCGATCGCGGGCGCGAGCTTCCACGACTCGAGCATGAACGGCGTGTTCCAGGGCGTGATGAGCCCCGCGACGCCGATCGGCTTGCGGTTGACGTAGTTGATCTGGCGGCCCGGCACCTTGAAGGTGTCGTCGGCCTGCGCCACGATCAGGTCGGCGAAGAACCGGAAGTTCTCGGCCGCGCGGCGGGCCTGGCCCTTCGCCTGCGTGATCGGCAGGCCCGAGTCGAACGACTCCATCTCGGCGAGCTGGTGGTCGCGCGACTCGACGATGTCGGCGATGCGGTGCAGCACGCGGGAGCGCTCGCGCGGCAGCATGCGCGGCCACGGGCCCGCCTCGAACGCGCGGCGCGCCGCGGCGACGGCGGCGTCGATGTCGGCGGCGGATCCGGCGGCGGCCTGGATGTACGTCTCGTTCGTCACGGGGTCGAGCACGTCGAACGTCGCGCCGTCCGCCGAATCGACGAACGCGCCGTCGATGTAGTGGCGGATCCGCTCGGGAAGGTGCTCGGGCAGGGATCGCGTGTGCTGGCTCATGGGGTGTTCCTCGTCGTCGGGGATACGTGGTGCGGTTCGGGGTGCGCGCGGTTCTCGAGATACGCGTTCATGGTGCGCCAGCGGTGCTGGCGGGCCGCATGCTCGATCTCGGCGGGCGACGCGCCGTCGCGCACGAGGCGCAGGATCTCGTCGTGCTCGTCGACCGACACCGCGGCGCGAGACGGCACGAAGGCGAAGGTCGAGTCGCGCACATTGTTGAGTCGCGCCCAGCCGCGCTCGACGAGGTCGAGGATGTGCGGGTTGGGGCACGAGGCGAACAGGTCGCGGTGGAAGGCCTCGTTGAGCACCGTGAACTGGTGCGGGTCGAAGTGCACGAGCAGGCCGCGCATGCGGCGGTTGACCTGCTCGGCGCGGTCGAGGTCGTCGGCCGTGATGTGGGGCGCCGCGAGCGCCATGGCAGCGCCCTCGAGCACGCCGAGCGTCTGCATGGCGTAGACGTATTCGTGCGGGTCGGCGAGGGCGACACGGGCGCCGACGTTGCGCTCGAACGTCACGAGCCCCTCGGCCTCGAGCCGCCGGATCGCCTCGCGCACGGGCACGACGCTCATGTCGAGGCGCTTCGCGATCTCGCCGAGCACGAGGCGATAGCCGGGGCCGAACTCGCGCGTCGCGATGCGCTCGGCGAGCCACGCGTAGGCGCGCTCGGACTTGCTGGGGGCGGGTGCGTCGCTCACCGGTCGCCCTTCGTCTCGGCCTCGAAGCGCTCGCGCCACGCCGCGTTCATGGGGAACAGGCCGTCGACGGCCTCGCCCTCGCGCACGCGATCCGCGATCCACTCGTCCTCGCGCTCCTGCGCGAGCGCCGCGTCGACCGCCTCGAGTGCGATGTCGCGCGGCACGACCACGACGCCGTCGTCGTCGCCGACGAGGATGTCGCCGGGCTGCACCGCGGCGCCGCCGCACGCGATCGTGACGTCGACCTCCCACGGCACGTGGCGCCTGCCGAGCACGGCGGGGTGCGCGCCGCGCGTGAAGACGGGCAGGCCGAGCCCCGCGACGACGTCGGCGTCGCGGACGCCGCCGTCGGTCACGACGCCGGCCGCGCCGCGCGCCTGGGCGCGGAGGGCGAGGATGTCGCCGAGGGTGCCGGATCCGTCCTCGCCGCGCGCCTCGATCACGATGACCTCGCCGGGCGCGACCTCGTCGAAGCAGCGCTTCTGGGCGTTGTAGCCGCGCCCGTGGGAGGCGAAGAGGTCTTCGCGCAGCGGCACGAAGCGAAGCGTCTTCGCGACGCCAACGAGCTTCGAGCCGGGCGCGAGGGGGCGCACGCCGTCGAGGAAGCAGCTCGCGATGCCCCGCGCGCGAAGCTGCTGCGACAGCCCCGCGACGGGGCAGGCCTCGAGTTTCGCGCGCAGGTCGGGGTCGAGCGCGGGGGCGCCAGCGGGCGGCAGGCCCGCCGCGTCGAGGGATCCCCACGCCTCCTCGCGCTGCAGGTCGTCGACCGCGGGGAGCGAGCCGAGCTCCGGATCGAAGGATCCGGGCCCGTCGACGACGCGCGAGACGAGGCGGCCCGTCGATGCGCCCGACGCGGGCGCGTCGACCTCGACCTCGATCGTCTCGCCGGGCCGCGCGACGGACGAGCCGGCGGGCGTGCCCGTGAGGATCACGTCGCCCGGCTCGAGCGTGACGTGCTGCGAGACGTCGGCGATGAGCTGGGGGAGGGGGAACAGCAGGTGCCCCTCGGCCGTCGTGTCGTCCTGGACGAGCTCGCCGTCGCGCCACGTGCGCACGCGCAGCCCGTCGGGCTCGACGGCGCGCGCGTCGATGAGGCCGGGGCCGACGGGCGTGTAGCCGTCGCGGCCCTTGTTGCGCAGGTTGGATCCCTTGTCGTTCGCGCGCAGATCGTACAGGCCCCAGTCGTTCGCCGCTGTGACCCAGCCGACGTGGTCCCACGCGCTCGCCGCGGGGATGCGGGATCCGGCCGTGCCGATCACGAGCGCGATCTCGCCCTCGAAGGCGAGCAGCTCGGTGCCCTCGGGGCGCGCGACCTCGGCGCCCGACGACGCGAGCGACGAGGTCGGCTTGAGGAAGTACGACGGGTGCGCGGGGCGCCTTCCGCGCTGCTCGGCGCGGGAAGCGTAGCTGATGTGCACGGCGATGATCTTGCCCGGAGGGAGCGGGAGCGCTCCGGTCCGCTCGTCGTCGATGCGGGTGGTCGTCATGGCGGCTGTGCCTTTCATCCCGGAAGTCGTATTCGAAATCGTATATTATCGCGTTCCGGCGGCGCAAGACCCGAATCGCGTGCTGTTCTGGGATGAGCCTCGCCGCGCGCCCACGTCGGTCGCGCACCCGACATCTCTACGAAGGAGTATTCGATGTCCGCAGCTTCACGGCACCTCACGCCGACGGGAACGATCCAGTCGACGACCGACAGACGTCGCGTCGCGTTCGCGACCGTCGCCGGCACCACGATCGAGTGGTACGACTACTTCACCTACGCCGCCGCGGCCGGCCTCGTGTTCGGCACGCTCTTCTTCGAGCCCGCGGGGCAGGGGATCGCCACGATCCTCGCCTTTGCATCGGTCGGCATCAGCTTCCTGTTCCGCCCGCTCGGCGCCTTCCTCGCCGGCCACTTCGGCGACAAGATCGGCCGCAAGCCCGTGCTCGTGGCGACCCTCGTGCTCATGGGCGCCGCGACGGCGCTCATCGGGCTCCTGCCGACCTACGCGTCGGCCGGCGTCTGGGCGCCCATCCTCCTCATCGTGCTGCGCATCATCCAGGGCATCTCGGCCGGCGGCGAGTGGGGCGGCGCCGTACTCATGGCGGTCGAACACGCGCCCGCGAACCGCCGCGGGTTCTTCGGATCCATGCCGCAGATCGGCGTGCCGATCGGCCTGCTGCTCTCGAGCGGCATGCTGCAGATCATGAACGCCGTGTTCCCGGGCGACGCGTTCCTCGAGTGGGGCTGGCGCATCCCGTTCCTGTTCAGCATCGTGCTCATCGCGATCGGCTACTGGATCCGCCGCGGCGTCGAGGAGAGCCCCGTCTTCGCCGAGATCGCCGAGCGCCGCGAGCAGACGAAGGCGCCCGTCGCGAAGCTCTTCGCGCGCTACGCGCCGCTCGTGATCCTCGCCGCCCTCGTCTTCGCCGGCAACAACGCGATCGGCTACATGACGACGGGCGGCTACATCCAGAACTACGGCACGACGACGCTCGGCCTCGAGCGCGGGCCCGTGCTCGCCGCCGTGACGTGGTCGAGCGTGGGCTGGCTCGTGTTCACGCTCGTGGCGGGCGTGCTGAGCGACCGCGTCGGCCGCCGCACGACGTACATCATCGGCTACGTGCTGCTCGGCATCGGCGCGGCGCTCGTCTTCCCGATCGTGAACATCGGCGAGATCTGGGCGGTCACGGTCGCGCTGCTGCTGCTCTCGGTCGGGCTCGGCCTCACGTACGGCGCGCAGTCGGCCTGGTACACCGAGCTGTTCCCGTCGTCCGTGCGGTTCTCGGGCGTCTCGATCGCCTACGCGATCGGCTCGATCGTCGGCGGCGCGTTCTCGCCGACGATCGCGGCCTGGATCCTCGAGGCGACGGGCGAGGCGACGAACATTACCTACTACCTCGTCGGCATGGCCGTCATCGGCCTCGTGGGCACGCTGCTCCTCCGCAACCGCAACGGCATCAACCTGCGGCCGGGCGCCGAGGAGGAGCAGCGCCGGGGCATCTACATCTGGGAGCGCCCCGAGCCCGTCACGAGTTCACGCGGATGATCTCCTGCTGATACGGGGCGATCACCCGCCCCGAGATCCGCAGGTCGACCACGAGGAATCGCCGCTCATCGGCGGGCGTCCGAGCCCACTCGGATACCCGGTCGAGGTCGGCGAGCGAGGTCACGACGAGGCCCTCGGCGCCCACGGCGGCGCCGAGGGCCGCGAAGTCGACGCCGGGGATGAGCATGGGCCGCTCGTGCAGCCCGAGCACGCCGTAGAGGTTGACCTCGGCGCCGTAGGCCCCGTCGTTCCACACGACGCACATGCCGCGGCCACCGGCCGTGCGCACGGCGGTCTCGAGGTCGGCGAGCGCCATGAGGCCGCCGCCGTCGCCCGTCGTGAGCACGATCGTCGCGTCGGGATCCGCTGCCGCCGCGCCCGCGACGCTCGGGAAGCCAAGGCCGATCGACTGGTACGCCGTGCCGACCATGACCATCCGGCCGGGGGAGGCGACGGGCCAGAACATGTTGGCCCAGCCGATGAAGTGCCCGCCGTCGCTCACGACGACGCGGTCCTCCGGCAGGATCTCGCCGAGGCGGGCCGCCGCGGCGCGCGGGTCGAGTCGGCCGTCGCAGGCGAGCTCGGCGCCCGCGTCCTGGACGGCGGCCGCCTGCGCGTCGACCGTGTCGCGCCAGCCGGATCCGGTCCCCTCGCCGAGCGCGTCGGCGAGCCGCTCGGCGACGAGCCGCGCGTCGCCGCGCAGGTAGGCGTCGACGCGGGCGTGCGTCGCGGAGGGGGCGACGTCGATCTGGATGACGGTGGTCTCGGGCGCGAAGAGGTCGCCGAACCGCATCTGGAACTGGTTGAGCGAGGCGCCGGCGACGAGCGCGACGTCGGCCGTGCGCACGAGCTCCATGGCGCCCGGGGCGCCGAAGCCGCCGATGACGCCGAGGTCGTGCTCGGTGTCGGGGAACTGGCCGCGGCCGAGCGTCGTCGAGGCCGTGACGGCGCCTGTGCGCCGGGCGAGCGCCGCGAGCGCGTCGCCCGCGTCCGCGAGCCAGGCACCGCGCCCAGCGATCACGAGCGGCCGGCGGGCGGCGCCCAGCACGGTCGCGGCGCGGGCGATCGCCGCCTCGGCGTCGCGCGAGGGCGCGAGGGGCGCGGGGGAGTCGACCCCGGGCAGCTCGGCGGGGATCGGACCCGCCTCTCGCGTCGGCACGTCGTACGGCAGGGCGAGCACGACGGGCTGCCGCTTCGCGAGCGCGTGCTCGATCGCGAGGGTCACGGTTGCGATCGCGTCGAGGCGACCCACCGTGTAGGTGCGCACGCCGACGCCGGAGGCGAGCGCGATCTGATCCACGTCCCACGGGCGCGCGCCGCTCGTCGGTTCGTCGCCGACGACGAGCACGAGCGGGATCCGCGCCATCGCCGCCTCGGCGAGCGCCGTGAGCGTGTTCGTGAAGCCCGCGCCGTAGGTCGTCGTGGCGCACGCGATCCGGCGCGAGACGCGGAAGTGCGCGTCGGCCGCGACGACCGCGCCGGCCTCGTGGCGGACGGGCGTGTAGGCCGCGCTCGTCTCGCGCAGCAGGGCGTCGAGGAGATAGGCGTTGCCGTTGCCCATGACGCCGAAGACGTGGTCGACGTGGTGGGCGAGGGCGTGGGCGACGTGCTGGGCGACGGATGGCATGGCGAGCGTCCTTTCGAGACGACAGTGACGGTGGGATTCCGTATGTGTCTCGCGGTTCTCGCCGCTTCGTGCTCCTTTTTCGAGCACCGGATCTCGTCGTCGAGGTCCGGACGAATCGATTGTAGCCAGGAGATTGTGCGCGGCGTACGCAGCGCATACACTCGGCGTGCCCGATTAACGAACGGTGTGATCGATAATCGAAATTGGAGACGACGGCGTCTCGGACATCGAATCCGGCCGCCCCACGACGACGTGAGGAGCACAACGCGATGCAGTTCCACCACCACGGGTACGTTTCGGGAGACCCGCGCGTGCAGCCCGCCGCGGGCATCGGCCGAGGTCGACCGGCCGAGCTGACGGACGAGATGGACGTGCTCATCGTCGGCACGGGGCCGGCCGGCGCGATCGCGGCGGCGCAGCTCGCACAGTTCCCGGACGTGCACGCGCGGATCATCGACCGGCGCCCCGGGCGCCTCGAGGTCGGTCAGGCAGACGGGATCCAGGCGCGCAGCGTCGAGACCTTCCAGGCGTTCGGCTTCGCGAACCGCGTGATCGACGAGGCCTACCGCATCACCGAGATGACGTTCTGGGGCCCCGATCCCGACGAGCCGCGGAACATCGTGCGCACGGCGCGCGCGGTCGACGACCCCGAGGGCGTGAGCGAGTTCCCGCACCTCATCGTCAACCAGGCGCGGATCCTCGACTACTTCCTCGAGGCTGCCCGCAACGCCCCCGGGCGCCTCGTGCCCGACTACGGCTGGGAGTTCGTGAGC
>JAJUIM010000185.1 GCA_029267645.1 Microbacterium sp. | reverse complement strand
GCGCCAGAATCGTCAGACGATCTCGGGCACGACGCGCACGGCGCCCTTGTCTGCCGACTGCGCGAACGTCGCGTAGGCGCGCAGCGCCGGCGTCACCTTGCGGGGGCGCGGGGCCTTGGGGCGGTAGCCGCCGTTCGCCTCGAGCTCGGCGCGGCGCCGGTCGAGCTCTGCCTGCGGCACGTCGAGCGTCAGCGCGCGCGTCGGGATGTCGATCGAGATCGTGTCGCCCTCCTCGACGAGGGCGATGACGCCGCCGCTCGCCGCCTCGGGCGAGATGTGGCCGATCGACAGGCCCGACGTGCCGCCCGAGAAGCGGCCGTCGGTGATGAGCGCGCACGCCTTGCCGAGGCCGCGGCCCTTGAGGAACGACGTCGGGTAGAGCATCTCCTGCATGCCGGGGCCGCCCTTGGGACCCTCGTAGCGGATGACGACGACGTCGCCCTCCTTGACCTCCTTGTTGAGGATGCGCTGCACCGCCTCGTCCTGCGACTCGCACACGACTGCGGGGCCCGAGAAGGTCCAGATCGACTCGTCGACACCCGCCGTCTTCACGACCGCGCCGTCGACCGCGATGTTGCCGCGCAGCACCGCGAGGCCGCCGTCTGCCGAGTAGGCGTGCGCGAAGTCGCGGATGCAGCCGCCCTCGGCGTCGAGGTCGAGGTCGGCCCAGCGCTCCGACTGCGAGAACGCGGTCGACGAGCGCCGCCCGCCGGGCGCCGCGTACCACAGCTCGCGCGCCACGTCGGACGCCTTGCCGCCGCGGATGTCCCACTCGTCGAGCCACTCGCCGAGGGTCTGCGCGTGCACCGTGTGCACGTCCTCATCCAGCAGGCCCGCGCGGCGCAGCTCGCCGAGCAGGGCGGGGATCCCGCCCGCGCGGTGCACGTCCTCCATGTAGTAGGTGCGGCCGTTCGCCACGTTCGGGGCGACCTTCGCGAGGCACGGCACGCGGCGCGAGACCTCGTCGATCTCGTCGAGGCCGAAGGCGACGCCCGCCTCGTGCGCGGCCGCGAGCAGGTGCAGGATCGTGTTCGTGGATCCGCCCATCGCGATGTCGAGCGCCATCGCGTTGCCGAACGCGGCGGGTGTCGCGATGCTGCGGGGGAGGACCGACTCGTCGTCCTCCTCGTAGTGCCGGCGCGTGATGTCGACGACGAGGGATCCCGCCTTCTCGTACAGCGCGCGGCGGGCTGTGTGCGTCGCGAGCACGGAACCGTTGCCCGGCAGCGACAGGCCGATCGCCTCCGTGAGGCAGTTCATCGAGTTGGCCGTGAACATGCCCGAGCACGAACCGCACGTCGGGCAGGCCGACTCCTCGATGCGCTGGATGTCCGCGTCGGAGACCTTCTCGTTGACGGCCTCGCTGATCGCGTCGACGAGGTCGAGCGACCGCACGGATCCGTCGACGAGGGTCGCGCGGCCCGACTCCATGGGGCCGCCCGAGACGAACACGGTGGGGATGTTCAGGCGCAGCGCCGCGAGCAGCATGCCGGGCGTGATCTTGTCGCAGTTCGAGATGCACACGAGCGCGTCGGCGCAGTGCGCGTTGACCATGTACTCGACCGAGTCGGCGATGAGGTCGCGCGAGGGCAGCGAGTAGAGCATGCCGTCGTGGCCCATGGCGATGCCGTCGTCGACCGCGATCGTGTTGAATTCGCGCGCGATGCCGCCGGCCTCCTGGATCGCCTCCGAGACGATGCGGCCGACGGGCGCGAGGTGCGTGTGGCCGGGCACGAACTCGGTGAACGAGTTCGCGACGGCGATGATGGGCTTGCGGCCGATCGACATGCCGTCCACACCGGATGCGCGCATCAGTGCGCGCGCGCCCGCCATGTTGCGGCCGTGGGTGACAGTGCGTGAGCGATAACTGGGCATCTTGCCATTGTCCTCCTCGTTCAGGCGCAGAGTGCACGGTTCGGCGATGGGGTTTGTACTGGTACTCGGAGTACCATCTGGGGATGATCCGCCCCCGCACGCCGCGACGCCAGGAGCTCGGCGAGTTCCTCACGGCACGCCGCCGCGCCGCGAGCCGCGCGGAGCTCGGCCTGCCGCAGGCCCCGCGCAGGGGCGACGCCGGCCTCAGCCGCGAGGAGGTCGCGACGCTCGCGGGCGTCAGCGCGTCCTGGTACACGTGGCTCGAGCAGGGGCGCGACATCGGCGTCTCGCGCCAGGTGCTCTCGGCCGTCGCGCGCGTGCTGCGGCTGACCGAGGACGAGGCCGAGTACATCGCGGGTCTCGCCGAGCGCGACGACGACCGCGCTCCCGCCGTCGTGCGATCCGCGGCGCCGCGCCACCTCCAGCGCCTCGTCGACGCGCTCGACTTCCCCGCCTTCATCGTCACGACCGAGTGGGTGATCGTCGGGTGGAACGCCGCGTACGAGTGGCTGTACCCGCGCATCGCGACGCTCGACGCGGCCGACCGCAACCTGCTGTGGCTGGTCTACACCGATCCGCAGCTGCGCGAGATGCTGCCCGACTGGGATCGCGACAGCCGCCGCTTCCTCGCCGAGTTCCGAGCCGAGGCCGGCGTGCGCCTCTCGACCCCGAGCCACCGCGCCGTCGTCGAGCGGCTGCAGCGCGAGAGCGAGGACTTCGTCGCCCACTTCGCCGAGCTCGAGGTCTCGCGCTTCGCCTCGCGCCGCCGCCTCTTCCGCCACCGCACGGAGGGCATGGTCGAGTTCGAGCACCACCGCCTCGTCCCCTCCGACGCGGTCGACCTCCACGTGGTCATGTACGTGCCGGTGGAGTGAGACTCACCCCCGCAGGCGCGCGGGCAGGGCAACGTAGCGGCCGGGGCGGTGGTTGAACGCGATGATGACGTTCATGACGACCGCGCCGAGGGCCGAGGCGAGCACGATGGGCCAGCCCGCGATCGAGAACGCCGCGAGCACGACGAGCGTGTCGCCGACCATCATGACGTAGCCGGCGCGCCAGCCGAACCGCTCCTGCAGGATGAGGCCGACGATGTTGAAGCCGCCCATGCTCGCGCCGTGCCGGAAGAGGATGATGACGCCGACGGCCGCGACGACGGAACCGACGATCGCCGCGTAGAAGGGGGTGAGCGTCACGTCGCCGAGCGCGCCGATGCCGGTGATCGCGTGGAACGAGGTGAGCGCCGAGACGAGCGCGATCGCGAGGGCGCTGCGCAGCACGAAGCCCCACCCCTTGCTGCGGATCGCGAGCAGGAAGAACGGCAGGTTGATCGCGAGGAAGAGCACGCCGAACGGCACGGGCGTGGCGTAGTCGAGCAGCAGCGTGAGGCCGGCCGTGCCGCCCGTGACGACGCCGCCCGCGCGCAGCAGGAACAGGCCGACCGACACGACCATCGTGCCGCAGAGGATCCCGAGGACGTCGTCGGCGACCGAGTGGGTCGGGGCGGGATGGGGAACGGGGATCTCGGCGGTCACTCGTTCGATCCTGCTCACGCCGCACGAAGTGCGCAAACTGAGAGTGAAACCCTGAGCAGACTGGTGGTTTCCCTTCTGCCGCAGTATGCAGAACGGTCCGGGAGCGATGCTCCCGGACCGTTCCGTCAGTCGTCGTCGCCCTCGGCCTGGCTGGGATGGCCCGCAGCGCGGGTGTCCTGGCCGTTCTCGCCGTCGCGGGGATCCTCTCCCTCGGCTTGGCTCGGGTGCCCGTCGGGGGCGGCGTCGCGTGCGTCGTCCGTCATCGTGCCCTCCTTCCGTTTCGGGCCCACTGTGCGCGCGGCCCGGGGATCCGGCAAGGGGGTCGCGCGATGCGCGGGAATCGTGTCAGTGCTGGTGGTCGGCGCCCGCGAGCTTGAACGCCACGCGGCCGTGCGCGTAGGCGCCGCCGGCCTTGAGCGCGGAGGCGACCCAGGCGGCCTCGGCCAGCTCGGCCTCGGTCGCGCCGGCCTTGCCCGCCGCTGCCGTGTGCGCGTCGATGCAGTAGACGCACTGCGTCGTGATCGCGACCGCGAGCGCGATCAGCTCGCGGTACTTGAGCGGGATCTCGCGGCCCTCGGGCGCGAACACGGCGTTGTTGAAGTCGTTGAACGCCTTCAGCACGTCGGGCGTGTGCTCCTTGTAGACCGAGACGTACTGCTTGTCGGCGGGGTCGAGGTAGTGATCGCTCATGCCCGCGAGCGTAATGCCGCGCGGAGGGGGCGGGGCCCGCGAGACACGAAGATGACGTCGTCTTTCCTCGTATGACGCGCGCATTTCGCGGGCCGGGAGCCGTTTCGCTAGCGTTCCCGCAGCCGGTACGAGCGAGGGAGGGCAGCGCATGACGGACGAGGGCATCCGCCTGCACTGGTACCTGCCCACGGCCGGCGAGTCCCGCGACACACAGCGCGGCGGCACCAACGTCCGCGTGCTCGACGACGCCCCGCCCCGCTCGCCCTTCCGGGCGCCGACGCTGTCGTACCTCACGCAGGTCGCGCTCGCGGTCGAGGAGGCCGGCTTCGACTCCGTGCTCGTGCCGACGGGCTCGTACTGCGAGGATCCGTGGGTCGTCGG
>JAJUIM010000178.1 GCA_029267645.1 Microbacterium sp. | reverse complement strand
CGCGACGGCGGAGGAGGCGGCGCGGGCGCTCGAGATCCTGCGCGAGCGCTCCGAGCAGTGGGACGAGGACGACCGGCGCGAGGCCGAAGACGACGCGTGACGCGGGCGTGTCCCAGGCGCCTCAGCCATTAGGCTGAATCGCATGGACAAGCAGCAGGATTTCGTGCTCCGCACGATCGAGGAGCGGGGCGTCAAGTTCGTGCGCCTGTGGTTCACCGACGTCGTGGGCACCCTGAAATCTGTCGCGATCGCGCCCGCTGAGGTGGAGGGCGCCTTCAGCGAGGGGATCGGCTTCGACGGCTCGGCGATCGAGGGCCTCACGCGCGTGCAGGAGAGCGACCTGCTGGCGCACCCGGATCCCGCGACGTTCCAGCTGCTGCCGTGGCGCGGCGACGTCGACCCGACCGCGCGCATGTTCTGCGACCTGACGACGCCCGACGGGCAGCCGGCCGTGGCCGACCCCCGCAACGTGCTGAAGCGCACGCTGTCGAAGGCCGCCGACGCGGGCTTCACGTTCTACACGCACCCCGAGATCGAGTTCTACCTCTTCAAGCCGGGCGCGCGCGACGGCAACCCGGTTCCCGTCGACTCGGCCGGCTACTTCGACAACGTGCCGGGCGGCACGGCGCACGACTTCCGCCGCCGCGCCGTGCGCATGCTCGAAGACCTCGGCATCTCGGTCGAGTACAGCCATCACGAGGGCGGGCCGGGCCAGAACGAGATCGACCTGCGCTACGCCGACGGCCTCACGATGGCCGACAACCTCATGACCTTCCGCACGGTCGTCAAGGAGGTCGCGATCGAGCAGGGCGTGCACGCCACGTTCATGCCGAAGCCGCTTGCGGGCGAGCCCGGCAGCGGCATGCACACGCACATGTCGCTCTTCGAGGGCGACACCAACGCGTTCTACGACGCGAGCCAGCCGCACCAGCTCTCGACGATCGGCCGGCGGTTCATCGCGGGGCTGCTGCGGCACTCCGAGGAGATCTCGCTCGTGCTCAACCAGTTCGTCAACTCGTACAAGCGCCTGTGGGGCGGCGACGAGGCGCCGAGCTACATCACGTGGGGTCACCGCAACCGCTCCGCGCTCGTGCGCGTGCCGATGTACAAGCCCGGCAAGGGCCAGTCGGCGCGCATCGAGCACCGCGGCATCGACTCCGCCGCGAACCCCTACCTCGCCTACGCGCTCATGCTCGCGGCGGGGCTCAAGGGCATCGAGGAGGAGTACGATCTGCCCGACGAGGCCGAGGACAACGTGTGGGCGCTGAGCGACGCCGAGCGCCGCGCGCTGGGCTACCGCTCGCTGCCGTCGAGCCTCGACCAGGCGATCGACCGCATGGAGGAGAGCGAGCTCGTCGCTGAGACGCTCGGCGAGCAGGTGTTCCGCTACGTGCTGGCGAACAAGCGGCGCGAGTTCGAGCAGTATCGGTCGCAGGTCACGCAGCTCGAGCTGCAGACCACGCTCGACATCGTCTGAGCGGGTCGCGGGTGTCGGGTCGGCAGTCCACGCGGTCGCGCCTCGCGCGGGCCGGGTTCCTCGACCTCGACGAGGCGACGCGCGTCATCGACGAGCTGGCGCCGCTCGTCGGCGTCGACCGCGACGCGCTCGTCGACGGCGGGGCGCGCAGCGCGGATCCCGACAGCGCGCTGCACGTGCTTGTCGCGGTCGCGCGACGCGATCCCGAGCCCGTGCGCGCGCTCGCGGGCGACGACCGCGCGTGGCGGCTCATGTGGCGCGTGCTCGGCGCGTCGCCCGGATTCGGCGAACTGTTCCTCAGGCGCCCCGCGCTCGTGTCCGACCTCGCGACGTTCGACGGCGCCCTCCCGCGCGGCCCCGAGATGCGCGCCCGGCTGCTCGAGGCGGTCGGCGCCTCGGACGGCGTCGCGGATCGCGCGGGCGCGGAAGCCTGGAACGACCTGCGCGTCGCGTACCGGCGCGAGCTGCTGCGGATCGCGGCCTACGACCTGTCGGCGCAGGATCCCGTCGAGGCCGTGCGCGCCGTGGGCGAGGCGCTGTCGGAGGCCGCCGGCGCGGCGCTCGACGCCTCGCTCGCCGTGGCCCGCGCGAACGCGCCGCTCGCGGGCGGCATGGGCGGTCGCGTGAGCCCCGAGGAGGTCGCGGCGACGAGGCTGTCGATCATCGGCATGGGCAAGGCCGGCGCGGGCGAGCTGAACTACGTCTCCGACGTCGACGTGATCTTCGTCGCGGGCGCGGTGGAGGGATCCGAGCTGTCGGAGCAGCGCATGCTCGACATCGCGGGCCGCCTCGCGGTCGACACGATGCGCGGCATCAGCTCGTACGAGACCGAGCCGCCGCTGTGGGAGGTCGACGCGAACCTGCGGCCCGAGGGCAAGAAGGGCGCCCTCGTGCGCACGCTCGAATCCCACCTCGCCTACTACGATCGCTGGGCGCACTCCTGGGAGTTCCAGGCGCTGCTGAAGGCTCGGTCGCTCGCGGGCGATCCCGCGCTCGGCGAGGCGTACGTCGAGGCGACGAGGCCCCTCGTGTGGTCGAGCTCGGAGCGCGAGGGCTTCGTCGACAGCGTGCAGGCCATGCGCAAGCGCGTGACCGACAACATCCCCGCCGACGAGGTCGCGCGGCAGGTGAAGCTCGGGCCGGGAGGCCTGCGAGACGTCGAGTTCACGGTGCAGCTGCTGCAGCTCGTGCACGGCCGCTCGGACGAACAGGTGCGAGAGCGCGGCACGCTCGCGGCGATCGAGTCGCTCGCCGAGCGCGGTTACATCGGGCGCGACGACGCCGCGAGCTTCGCGACCGACTACCGGATCCTGCGCGTGTTCGAGCACCGCCTGCAGCTGCAGCACCTGCGCCGCACGCACCTCATGCCGGACGACGACGAGGGCCGACGCGTGCTCGCTCGCGCGACGGGGCTGTTCGACCAGACCGTCGACGCGGCGGGCGGTTCTGCGCGCGACCTCACGGCGATGTGGGAGCGCGTCAAGCACGAGGTGCGCGACATCCACGTGCGGCTGTTCTACCGCCCGCTGCTCTCGGCGGTCGCCGCGACCGAGTACGACGCGCGAGCGCTCACGGGCGACGAGGCGCACGACCGCCTCGCCGCGATCGGGTTCCGCGACCCCAAGAGCGCCCTCGGTCACATCGCGGCGCTCACGCGGGGCGTCAGCCGGAAGACCACGGTGCAGCGCACGCTCATGCCGGTCATGCTGCGTTGGTTCTCGGAGGGCGTCGATCCCGACTACGGCCTCGTGGCGTACCGGCGCATCAGCGAGCGCCTCGGCGACAGCCCCTGGTTCCTGCGCATGCTGCGCGACTCGGCGGGCGCCGCGCAGTCGCTGACGATGCTCCTCAGCGGCTCGCGCTACGTGGGCGAGCTCATGGAGTGGATCCCCGAGTCGGTCGCGTGGCTCGACAGCGCCGAACAGCTGCGGCCGCGCTCGCACGACGTGCTCGCGCAGGAGGCGCGCGCGATCCTGCGCAGGCGCGACGACGTGCGCTCGGCCGCGAAGGGCGTGCGGGGGATCCGGCGCCGCGAGCTGCTGCGCACGGCCATCGGATCCATGACGGGCGCGCTCACGATCAAGGACGTCACGACCGCGCTCACGACGATCATGGACGTCACGATCCAGTCGCTCCTCGCGGCCGTGCGGCGCGAGGCGGTGCCCGCTGCGCACGCGGGGCTCGAGTTCGCGATCATCGGCATGGGGCGGTACGGTGGCGCGGAGATCGGCTTCGGATCCGACGCCGACGTGCTGTTCGTGTATCGCCCGGGCGACGTCGAGCCGCACGTGGCCGAGCCGATCGCCAGGCGGATCGTCACGGGGCTGCGCGAGGCGGCCGAGGACGCGCTCGTGCCGCTCGACCTCGACGCCGAGCTGCGGCCGGAGGGACGCAAGGGCCCGATCGTGCGCACGCTCGACGCCTACCGCAGCTACTACGCGAGCTGGTCGGTGTCGTGGGAGGCCCAGGCGCTGCTTCGCGCACGCGCCGTCGCGGGCGACGTCGAGCTGCTCGACGACTTCATGGCGATGGTCGACGACGTGCGCTATCCCGAGGTCGTGCGCGATGGCGACGTGCGCGAGATCAAGCGCATCAAGGCGCGCATCGAGAGCGAGCGCATGCCGCACGGCGCCGACCCGAGCCGCCACCTGAAGCTCGGCCCCGGCGGGCTGAGCGACGTCGAGTGGCTCGTGCAGCTGCTGCAGATGAAGCACGCGCACGCGGTCGCCGGCCTGCGCACGCCGCGCACGCTGCACGCGCTGCAGGCCGCCTACGACGCGGGCCTGCTCGGCGAGGAGGACGGGCGCCAGCTCGGCGCGGCGTGGCGCCTCGCGACGCGCCTGCGATCCGCGAACACCCTCCTGACGGGCGCGACGAGCGATCTGCTGCCGACCGATTACCGCGCGCTCGACGGGATCGGCCGCATCCTCGAGCTGCCGCCCGGATCCGCGCGGGAGGTCGAGGAGGAGTGGCTGCGCACGTCGCGACGCGCCCGACGCACATACGACAACGTCTTCTACGATCTCTGATCGGGCGGCGCCACCCCCTCCCGCGGAACGGATCGGGTCGTTAGCGTGGCGGCATGAGCAGCTACATCATCATCGACGGAGTTCGCGTTTCGGGCACGGCGGCGGCCACGGTTTCGATGCAGATCGCGGTGCACGCGGCGCTCGATCGCATCCACGCAGACGGGCTCGAGGATCTGT
>JAJUIM010000427.1 GCA_029267645.1 Microbacterium sp. | reverse complement strand
GAGGCCCGGAACCGTCCGGTCGCGCTGGAGCCGCGCTCGACGGACGACGCCGACATCGAGCGCCACGTTCGCGACCTCCTGGCGCGACGCGCCGCGGGCTGAGCCGATTTCACCAGCACCCGAAGCTCTGGTAATGTCTATCGGGTTGCAAGGGCCCATGGCGCAGTTGGTAGCGCGTCTCGTTCGCAATGAGAAGGTCGGGGGTTCGAATCCCCCTGGGTCCACCGATCAGAACCCCCGCTCCCTGTGGAGCGGGGGTTCTTTGCGTTGGTGCCCGGAGGACCGCGCTCGCTCTTCCTGAGTGCCGACACGCCCTTGGCGGCCCTGTGAAGGGCGTGTCGGCACTCAGGAACGGTGTGTGGCAGGCCTCGGCCGACCCGATGTCCGCATCGCGAGAACCCGAGGTTCGGGCGGGCAGGGCAGCCGCTGCGCTGCCCGCGCACGCGGGCCAAGCACGGAAGACGACACGACCTCGTGCTGCTCTTCCCCGTCGCCCTCGATCCGCTCGCGAGTATCGTGGTCGAGGTGCCGGCGATCCGTGACATGTTGCTCGTGAAGCCGTCCGTGTGGGGGATCGCGCTGGTGAGTCACTATTGGCACCATGCTGCTCGTCGTCCGACGCCCGTTCGCCCAGTGAACCGACGCACCGGGGCGGGCATCATCGCCGTGTGCGCGCTCGCGCTGGTGGGGTGCGCCAGCGGCGACATCGAGGCCGATGCGATCGAGCCGCCGCCCACGCAGGGCGTCTTCGACTATCAGCTCGGCGGCGCCTCGGACGACGCGGCCGGCGAGCGGATCGATGTGGTCGTGCGCGATGCGACGGCCGAGCCGCTCGAGGGCGCCTACAGCGTCTGCTATGTCAACGGCTTCCAGACCCAGCCGGGTGACGACGCATGGGACGGCCGCGACGACCTGCTGCTCCTCGAGGGCGGCGAACCGGTCGTCGATCCCGACTGGCCCGACGAGCGGATTCTCGATCCGTCGACGCCCGAGCAGCGAGAGGGGATCCTCGAGATCGTCGGCCCCGTCATCGAGGGGTGCGCGCGGGCCGGGTTCGACGCCGTCGAGTTCGACAACCTCGACACGTGGACGCGGTTCGACGCGATCGATCCCGAGGGCGCGCAGGCGCTCGCGCAGGAGTACGCCGTGCGCGCGCACGAGGTCGGCCTCGCCGCGGCGCAGAAGAACGCCGCCGAGGTCGCCGCGACGGCGCGCGCCGAGCTCGGATTCGACTTCGCCGTCGTCGAGGAGTGCGCCGCGTGGGCCGAGTGCGCCGCATACGCCGAGGCGTACGGCGACAGCGTGCTGCAGATCGAATACCCCGACGCGCTCGCGGAGGCGGGGCTGACCTTCGGCGACGTATGCGCGGCGGAGGATCGCGCGCCGCTCACGATCCTGCGCGACCGCGCGCTCGCGCCGCACGACGAGCCCGGAGCGCTCTACCGGCGCTGCTGAGCGCCCCGCCCCGGAATCGCGCCTCAGTCGTCGATCTGGCTGAAGAGCACCTCGCCCGTGGCGGCGTCGATCTGCACGTCGTACTGGGTCTGGCCGTCGCGCACGTCGGCCTCCCACACGGCGCGGCCGTCGTCCTCCTCGAGCGTGATCTGCGCGATCACGCCCTGCTGCGCCTGCTCGACGGCGGCGACCGCCTCGTCGTAGGCGACGCTCGCCGCCTCGAGCGCCGCGGCGTTCTCGGCCCGGTCCTCGGCGTCGTCGTCATCGGCCGTCGGGCCCTGTTCGATCGTGCTGCCGTCGGCCGAAACGATGACGATCTGCGTCGCGCCGTCGGAGGCCGTGAGCTCGACCTCCCACACGGTTTCGTGGCGCTCGGAGT
>JAJUIM010000381.1 GCA_029267645.1 Microbacterium sp. | reverse complement strand
GCTGCTGTTCACGTGGCTGTTCGCGGGCAAGCGTCGCTCGATCCACCTCATGCTGCTCGTCGGCATCGTGCTCGGCACGTTCTTCCGCAGCTTCACGGAGTGGATGCAGCGCATGCTGGATCCCCTCGACTTCCAGGTCGTGACCGACGCCATGTTCGCGTCGCCCACGAGGCCGGATCCGACCCTGCTCGCCTTCACGGCCGTGCTCGTCGTAGCCGGCTGCCTCGTGCTCGTGCCGCTGCTGGCGAAGCTCGACGTGCTGACGCTCGGCGAGCCCATGGCGGTCGGCCTCGGCATCGACCACCGCAGGCTCGTGATGCTGCTGTTCCTCGTCGTGTCGGTCATGGTCGCCGCCTCGACGGCGCTCGTGGGGCCGATCCTCTTCTTCGGCCTCATCGTCGCGAACCTCGCGTACTCGTACGCGGGCAGCTTCCGCCACCGCTGGACGCTGCCGTCGGCCGTGCTGCTCGGCATGGTATGCCTGCTCGGCGGGCAGATCATCATCGAACAGCTGCTCGGCTGGAACGGCACGCTCTCGACCGTCATCGAGTTCGCCGGCGGCCTGTTCTTCCTCTATCTCGTGCTGCGAAAGGGGGCGCGATGATCGCGCTCACGGGCGCCACCAAGCGCTACAACGGAACCACGGTCCTCGACGACGTGACGGTCGAGTTCGGCGACGAGGGGATCACGTCGCTCATCGGCCCGAACGGCGCCGGCAAGTCGACGCTGTTCGGGCTCGTGGGGCGCCTCATCCAGCCGGACGGCGGATCCATCACGGTCGACGGCGTGGACGTCGCCTCGGCGTCGTCGAAGGATCTCGCGCGCACGATCGCCGTGCTGCGGCAGGACAACACGATCGCCTCGCGCCTCACGGTGCAGGATCTCGTCGAGTTCGGCCGCTTCCCGCACTCGCATGGCCGGCTGAACCAGGCGGATCGCGTGAAGATCGACGAGGCGATCGCGTACCTCGAGCTGGAGGAGCTGCGCGGCCGGTTCCTCGACGAGCTGTCGGGCGGTCAGCGGCAGCGGGCGTTCATCGCGATGGTCGTGGCGCAGGACACGAAGTACGTGCTGCTCGACGAGCCGCTCAACAACCTCGACCTGCGGCACATGACCGAGATGATGAAGCTCATCCGGCGCATGGCCGACGAGCTCGAGAAGAAGGTCGTCGTCGTGCTGCACGACATCAACTTCGCCGCGACGTACAGCGACCGGATCGTGGCGATGCGCGAGGGGCGCATCGTCGCCGACGCCGCCTGCGACGACATCATGCGCCCCCACGTGCTGCGCGAGGTGTACTCGACCGAGGTCGACGTGCGCGTGATCGACGGCAAGCCGATCGCGCTGTACTACTCGTAGCTCAGTACCAGTTCGTCGCCTGGCTGTGGCCCCAGGCGGCGCACGGGGTGCCGTAGGCGCGCTGGATGTAGTCGAGGCCCCACGTCACCTGGGTCGTGGCGTTGGTCTCCCAGTCGTCGGCGACCGTCGACATCTTGCTGCCGGGCAGCGACTGTGGGATGCCGTAGGCGCCGCTCGAGGCGTTCTGCGCCTGGTAGTTCCAGCCCGACTCCTTGGTCCAGAGCTGGTCGAGGCAGGCGAACTCGCCCTCGCCCCAGCCGTACGTCTCGTTCATGAGCTCGCGCGCCGTGTTCTTGGCGCCCTCGACCGTGTTGGCCTGCGCCTGCTCCTCGGCGGCCGCCGCGGCTGCCGCCTCCTGCGCCTTGCGCTCCTCCTCGGCCTTCTGCTCCTGCTCCTTCTCGAACTCGGTCACCTCGACCGTGAGCGACTCGATCGCCGCGTCGGTGTCGTCCGTGAGATCGGCGACCGCCGTGGCAGGCATCTTCTCGTAGTGCTCGAGCTGCGCGACGTGCTCGTCGAGCTCGGACGCGTCGACGCCGTCGCGGTCCGCGCGGGTGAGCAGGCTCTGCGCGGCATCGAGCGAATCCTGGGCCTGGTCGGCCGTCTCGCCCGTCGCGAGCTTCACGGGGCCCGCGGAGGCGCGGGGCGACGGGGTGTCGAGCGCGTACGCGGCGGCGCCGCCCCCGACGGCCACGAGGCCGAGCGCGATCGCGACGCCGAAGCCGATGCGACGGCGGCGGCGCTCGCGCTCCTGGCGGAGGCGGCGGACGTGGTTGGGGCGGGGGTACGGCGTCAGGGCGATCGGGGCGTCGTGCGT
>JAJUIM010000244.1 GCA_029267645.1 Microbacterium sp. | reverse complement strand
CGTGCACCGCCTCGAGCACGCGGCCGCCCGGCACCATCCCGCGCGCACGCGCCCACTGCGAGAACGACCGCAGCTGCGCGAACTCCTGCGTGCGGAAGTCTGCGTCGACGTACCATCCGGATCCCGGCCGCGACGATGCGAGTCCGCGCCGCGCGAGCGATGCGAGCGCGTTCCGGATCGCGCCGCGCGAGGCGCCGTACCAGGTCGCAAGCGCCGCCTCCGGGGGAAGTCGCTCGCCCGCGCGCAGGTCGCCCTGCAGGATGCGGCGGCGCAGATCGTCGGCGATCTCGCGGTACCGCGTCACGGCGCGCTCCTCGTGTGGGTCGTCGTCACGCCGCACAGGGTAGAGGAGGTTCGCGAACAGCCGGTGCCGCACGGCACGAACCAACCGCGCACCCGAACCGCGCGAGAATGGATCCGATGCGCGCACCCGATTCCCTCGCGGCGAAGATCCACGCCGACGCCCGCTCTGCGGGGTTCCGCCTCGACGAGCGGCAGGCCGCCGTCGTCGACGCGCTCGCCTCGAGCGACGAGAGCGTGTACCTCTCCGGACCCGCGGGGCGCGGCAAGACGTGGATCGCCGACGCGTTCTTCCGCCACGCGCCGACCGTGCGCAAGCGGCGCGTGCACTTCCACGCCTTTCTCGACGAGCTGCACCGCGCGGTCTTCGCGCGGCAGGAGGCGCTGCGCGAGCGCCGGCTGGCCGAGCCGCTCGAGGCGCCGTCGGCGAGCGCGCCCGTCACGATCACGGCCGGCCCCGGATCCGACGAGGACGTGCTCGAGCGGGCCGCGGCACCGGATCCCGTCGGCGAGGCGCTCGCGGATGTCGTGGGCGACACCGAGCTGCTCGTGTTCGACGAGTTCCACGTGATCGATCCGGGCGACGCGACGCTGCTGACGCGCCTGCTCGAGCACGCGGTCGCGCGGGGGATCCGCGTCGTCGCGACCTCGAACGACGCCCCCGGCGACCTGCTGCCGGATCCGGTGTGGCACCGCGTCATCGAGCCGGGAATCCGCCTCATCGCCGAGACGATGCGCCACGAGGTGCTGGACGGCGGGGTCGACTACCGCGAGACGTCGTCCGCGACGGCGGGCTTCGCGGGCGGATCCTGGCTCGCCGAGGCGCCGTGCGCCGTGCCCGACGGCTTCCCGTTCCTCACGGTGCGCGACCGCCTCTTCCAGGTCGTCTCGGCGACCGACGGCGAGCTGTGGATCACGTTCGAGCAGCTGTGCGTCGAGCCGACCGCCGCGATCGAGTTCCTCGACTGGGCGCGCCGGTTCCCGCGCTGGGTCGTGCTCGGCGTGCCCGGCTTCGACGAGGTTCCCCCGCCCGCACGGCAGCGGTTCGTCACGGCGGTCGACGTGCTCGTCGACGTCGATGTGCCGACGATCTTCGTCTCGGACGTCTCGCTCGACGACTTCTGCGAGGCCGCCCTCGCGCATGCCGGCACGAGCCGCCTCGTGAGCCGCCTGCGCCTCCTCGGCGGCCGGTCCGCCGCGCTCGGATAGAATCGACCCGTTCCTCCCGCCCGCGACTTCCGGAGCTCACACATGCCCACCATCGTCGTCGACGTCATGCCCAAGGCCGAGCTTCTCGACCCGCAGGGCAAGGCCGTCACCGGATCGCTCGATCGCCTCGGCCACGGCCGCTTCACGAACGTGCGCATCGGCAAGCGCATCGAGATGACCGTCGAGGGCGAGGTCACCGACGAGGTGCTCGCAGAGGCCCGCACGGTCGCCGACGAGGTCCTGTCGAACGGGGTCATCGAGGACGTCGTGAAGATCGAGGTGGTCGAGTGACCGCGCGGATCGGCGTCGTCACCTTCCCCGGATCGCTCGACGACCGCGACGCGCAGCGCGCGATCCGCATCGCGGGCGCCGAGCCGGTCGCGCTGTGGCACGGATCCCACGACCTCGACGGCGTCGACGCCGTCGTGCTGCCGGGCGGCTTCAGCTACGGCGACTACCTGCGCGCGGGCGCCATCGCCGCCCTCGCGCCCATCATGACCGAGGTCAAGGACGCGGCGGGGCGCGGCATGCCCGTGCTCGGCATCTGCAACGGCTTCCAGATGCTCGTCGAGGCGCACCTGCTGCCGGGCGGGCTCATCCGCAACGCCCACCAGCAGTTCATCCGCCGCGACCAGAAGCTCGTCGTCGAGAACGCCGACACGGCGTGGACGAACGCCTTCGACGAGGGCGAAGAGATCGTGATCCCGCTGAAGAACGCCGACGGCGGCTTCACGGCCGACGCCGAGACGCTCAAGCGCATCCAGGGCGAGGGCCAGGTCGCGTTCCGCTACGCGGGCGTGAACCCCAACGGATCGCTCGACGACATCGCGGGCCTCACGAACGAGGCCGGCAACGTCGTGGGGCTCATGCCGCACCCCGAGCACGCGGTCGAGCCGGGCTTCGGCCCCGCCACGCCCGCGGCGATGCGCTCGGGCGTCGACGGCCTGCGGTTCTTCGAGAGCGCCCTCGCGGCGCTCGTGGCCCGCGTCGCCTGAGCTCTGGGCTCCGGGCCCCGCTCGGGGTAGCGTGGATCGGGTGACCGATCTGACGCTTCTCGTGCCCACTCAGCAGCTCGCGGACGACGTGCGCGGCCTGCTGGATCCGTCGCTCGACGTCGACATCGCCGTCTGGGACGACGCCGCCGCACCGCCGCGCGACCGCGCCGACATCGTCGTCCCGCCGTACATGCGGCAGGGCAGGACGCTGCGCGCCGTCGCGGCCCTCGAGCCGCGCCTCGTGCAGGGGCAGGCGATCGGCTACGACGGCGTCGCCGACGTGCTGCCGGAGGGCATCGTCTACGCCAACGCGACGAGTGTGCACGAGACGGCGACGGCCGAGCTCGCGGTGGGCCTCATTGTCGCCGCGCAGCGCGAGCTGCCGCGGTTCGTGCGCCAGCAGGAGCACGGCGACTGGTCGAAGCACTGGGCGCCGGGGCTCGCCGACCGCCGCGTCGTCATGCTCGGCTACGGCGGCGTCGGCAAGGCCATCGCGGCGCGCCTCGCGGGCTTCGAGGTCGACCTCGTGCCCGTCGCCTCGCGCGCCCGCGACGAGGACGGCGTGCGCGTGCACGCGATCGCCGAGCTGGGCGACCTGCTGCCGACGGCCGACATCCTCGTCAACGTGCTGCCGGGCGGGCCCGCGACCGAGGGCCTCATCGACGACGCGGCCCTTCAGACGCTGCCCGACGGCGCGCTCGTCGTCAACGTGGGCCGCGGACCGACGATCGACACCGACGCGCTCGTCGATCACCTCACGCGCGGCCGGATCCGCATGGCGAGCGACGTCTTCGACCCCGAGCCGCTGCCCGAGGGCCACCCGCTGTGGTCGCTCGAGAACGCCCTCATCACGCCGCACGTCGGCGGCCTGTCGCAGGCCATGCGCCCGCGCATCGCGAAGCTCGTCGCGGG
>JAJUIM010000340.1 GCA_029267645.1 Microbacterium sp. | reverse complement strand
TCGTGCTTCTGGGCGTCGAGTGCGCGGATGAGGATCCGCCGGCACAGGTCGTTGGCCGAGATCGCGGCGTGCTCCTCGTCGCGTGCGGGGAAGTCGCGCATGAGCACCTCTCCCCCGAGCTGGCGCAGCGCCTGCGGCAGCGCGTCGATCGCGGCCTGCCCCCAGCCCGGCTTCGTGCGGTCGGTCGCGGCGATCGCCGCGCGCACGGCGTCGAGGGCGGGCGTGCGGAACGGCGTCGTGAGGGCGCGGTGGAGCAGCGTCGGCTCGATGCGGTGGCCGTACTGCAGGATCCCCGTCAGTGCGTCACGCTCGATCGCGACGTCGGTCGTCCGCGGCAGGGTCGCGAGCGTCGCGGCGGGCGTCGCCGCGGTGGGCGTCTGCGCGACCGGCGCGTGCGGCTCGCGCTTCTCGCCCCGCGCGGCGCGCTCGACCTCGCGGTGCACGTCGGTGGGATCCATGCCGAGCCGCTGTGCGAGCACGCGCTCGTAGCCGGGGCGCACGAGACGGTCGCGGATCTCGGCGACGATCGGTGCGGCGGCACGCAGGGCGCCCACACGGCCCTCGACGCTCGAGAGCGGGAACTCGGAGATCTTGCGGTCGATCACGAACTCGAACATGGGCGTGCGGTGGTCGAGCAGGCCTCGCACGGCCGCGTCGCCGCGCGTGAGGCGCAGGTCGCAGGGATCCAGACCGTCGGGCGCGACTGCCACGAACGTCTGCGCCGAGAAGCGGTCGGCGTCCGCGAACGCACGCAGCGCGGCCTTCTGGCCCGCCTCGTCGCCGTCGAACGTGAAGACGACCTCGCCCGTCGCGGAGTCGTCGCCCATGATGCGGCGCAGCGTGCGGATGTGCTCGCTGCCGAACGCCGTGCCGCACGTCGCGACGGCCGTCGTCACGCCCGCGAGGTGGCACGCCATGACGTCGGTGTAGCCCTCGACGACCACGACCCGCTTGGGGTCGCCGCGAGAGATGTCGCGCTTCGCGAGGTCGAGCCCGTAGAGCACCTGGTTCTTCTTGTAGATCGGCGTCTCGGGCGTGTTGAGATACTTCGGCCCCGGGTCGTCGTCGAACAGCTTGCGCGCGCCGAAGCCGATCGTCTGGCCCGTCACATCGCGGATCGGCCACACGATCCGGCCGCGGAACCGGTCGTACACTCCCCCGCGCTGGTTCGTCGACACGAGGCCCGCCGTCACGAGCTCGTCGCGCGTGAAGCCCTGGCCCGTGAGGTGGTTCAGCAGGTGATCCCACCCGCGCGGCGCGTACCCGACGCCGAAGTGGCTCGCGGCGCCGGGGTCGAAGCCGCGCTGGCCGAGGAACGCGCGCGCGGACTCGGCCTCTGGCGACAGCAGCTGCTGGCGGAAGAACTCGGCCGCCTGCGTGTGCGCCGCGTACAGGCGCGCGCGACCGCTCGTTTCGGGCGCGGGCCCGCCGCCCTCCTCGTAGTGCAGCTGGTACCCGATGCGCTGCGCGACCTTCTCGACCGCCTCGGCGAACGAGAGGTGGTCCATCTCGCGCAGGAACGTGTAGACGTCCCCCGATTCGCCGCACCCGAAGCAGTGATAGAACCCCTGGCTGGGGCGCACATTGAAGCTCGGGCTCTTCTCGTCGTGAAAGGGGCAGAGCCCCTTCAGGGATCCGACGCCCGCCGACTTCAGCGCGACGCGCTCGCCGATGATGTCGGCGATGTTCGTGCGCGCCTTGACCTCGTCGATGTCGGCCTGGACGATGCGCGGCATTACGCCATCACCTGCGCCGCGCGCATCTGGATCCCGACCTCCGCGGGGTCGATGTCGCCGACGAGCCGCGCATGCCACGCGACGGCCGTCTGGTCGGTGAGGCTCGCCACCTGGTCGACGATGACGCGCTTGCGCTCGGCGTCGGTCTCGGCGCGGACGAAGTCGTCGGCGAAGACCGGATCCAGCTGATCGGCGCCCGAGGACCACAGCGTGTTCGCGGACCAGAGCGCGTCGGCGATGCGCGTGAGCACGCGCCGCTGCTCCTCGTAGACGCGGCGGCGCTCCTCGATCGTGACGATCGAGGCGCCCATGATGCCCTTGAGCACGGCGATCTCGAGCTCGACCTCGCGCGGCACGACGACGTGAGCGCCGTAGCGCGTGAGCGCGTCGCCGGGGTAGGCCTCGCGCGTCGCCGCGACGGATTCGCGCGCGAAGCGCCCGATGAGGTCGCTCGTGAGGTTCTTCAGGCGCGCGAGCGAGGCGCGCGAGCGGTCGAACGAGGTCAGCCACATGGGCTGCCGCGTGAGGCGGTACAGCGCCTCGGCGAGCTCCTCGCGCCCGTAGTCGTACCCGACCCACGCCTGGATCTTGCCGACGAGCGGGTGGTGCTCGACCGGATCGGCGAGGTGCGAGACATCGACGTAGCCGTTCACGACCGCGTCCTCGAAGTCGTGCACCGAGTAGGCGATGTCGTCCGAGAGGTCCATGACCTCGGCCTCGATGCAGCGCAGCCGGTCGGGCGCG
>JAJUIM010000410.1 GCA_029267645.1 Microbacterium sp. | reverse complement strand
TGTCAGGCGCGGGGCGGGATCACTCCCACTCGATGGTTGCCGGCGGCTTCGACGTGACGTCGAGCGTGACGCGATTGACCTCGGGGACCTCGTTGGTGATGCGGTTCGAGATGCGCGCGAGCACGTCGTACGGCAGGCGGGTCCAGTCGGCCGTCATCGCATCCTCGCTCGAGACGGGACGCAGCACGACGGGGTGGCCGTAGGTGCGGCCGTCGCCCTGCACGCCCACGCTGCGCACGTCGGCCAGCAGCACGACGGGGCACTGCCAGATCTCCTGGTCGAGTCCGGCTGCCGTGAGCTCCTCACGAGCGATCGCGTCGGCTTCGCGGAGCGTCTCAAGCCGGTCGCGCGTCACCTCGCCGATGATGCGGATCCCGAGGCCCGGGCCGGGGAACGGCTGGCGGCCGACGATCGCCTCGGGGATCCCGAGCTCGCGGCCGATCTGCCGCACCTCGTCCTTGAAGAGGGTGCGCAGCGGCTCGATGAGGCCGAAGTCGAGGTCGTCGGGCAGGCCGCCGACGTTGTGGTGGCTCTTGATGTTGGCCGTGCCGGATCCGCCGCCCGACTCGACGACGTCGGGGTACAGCGTGCCCTGCACGAGGAACTTGATCGGCTCGCCCTCTGCCTTCGCCTCGTCGACGAGCTCGCGCTGCACCTTCTCGAACGCGCGGATGAACTCGCGGCCGATGATCTTGCGCTTCGTCTCGGGATCCGTCACGCCCTCGAGGTGGCCGAGGAACGTGTCGGCCGCGTCGACCGTGATGAGCTTGACGCCCGTCGAGGCGACGTAGTCCTGCTCGACCTGCTCGCGCTCGCCCTTACGCAGCAGGCCGTGGTCGACGAAGACCGCCGTCAGCTGATCCCCGATCGCGCGGTGCACGAGCGCCGTCGAGACCGCGGAGTCGACGCCGCCCGACAGCGCCGAGATGACGCGCGCGCTGCCGACCTGCTCGCGGATCCGCGCCACCTGCTCGTCGATGACCGACTCGCTGTTCCAGTCGGCGGGGAGGCCGGCCGCCTTGTGCAGGAAGTTCTCGATGACCTTCTGGCCGTAGTCGGAGTGCTTCACCTCAGGGTGCCACTGCACGCCGTAGAAGCAGGCCTCGGCGTTGCCGAACGCGGCGACGGGCGTCGCAGCGGTCGAGGCGAGCACCTCGTACCCCTCGGGCGCCTTCGCGACCGAGTCACCATGACTCATCCAGACGTTCTGGTCGGCCGGGGTGTCGCCGAGGAGCACGCCGCCGTCGCCGACGATCGTCGCGTCGGTCGCGCCGTACTCGCGCTGACCCGTGTGCGCCACCTCGCCGCCGAGCGCCTGCGCCATGACCTGGAAGCCGTAGCAGATGCCGAGCGTCGGGACGCCGAGCTCGAAGATCGAGGCGTCGAACGTCGGCGCGCCCTCGGCGTACACCGACGACGGCCCGCCCGAGAGGATGATCGCGACGGGATCCTTCGCGCGCACCTCGTCGGCCGTGATGCTGTGTGGGACGAGCTCGCTGAACACACCCGCCTCGCGGACGCGGCGGGCGATCAGCTGGGCGTACTGTGCGCCGAAGTCGACGACCAGAACCGGTCGCTGTGCGGTGTCGGAGCTCATCGGGCGGCCTCCTGGGTGGGATCGATGGGATCGGAAACGGGCTCGCCCTGCTTCGCGGCGCGCTTCGCTGCCGCGCGCTCCTCTCGGCTGGCGAGGTAGGTCTTGACGTCGCGGGCGACGATGCCCTCCATGATGAACGACAGGAACGGCACGACGCCGCCTCCCGCGAGCGCGAGGAAGCGCCCGAAGCGCCAGCGCATGAGGCTCCACAGCCAGAACACCGCGGCGAGGTACACGACGTAGAACCAGCCGTGCACGATCAGGATCCCGAGCGAGAGGTTGATGCCGTCACCCGTCGAGACGATCTCGCATCCGCCCGCGCCCATCGCGAACTGCGAGTACCAGAGGCAGTCGCCCGCGGGCACGACCTC
>JAJUIM010000195.1 GCA_029267645.1 Microbacterium sp. | reverse complement strand
TCGGGCGAGCGCATAAGGGCGAGGATGCCGACGTAGATGACGACGCAGACGACGCCGATTACGAGGCAGCCGGCGAAGCCGCCCCACTTCGACATCGCCATCCAGCCGTCGGGGCCGCCGGCGAGGAGGTAGACGATGAGGCCGGCGAATCCCGCGGGGATCGCGGCGGCCGTGTACCGCAGGTAGGCGAGGATCGTGCGGCCGAACTCGAGCGATCCGATGCGCCGCTGCAGCAGGACCCATGCGAGCACGAGCTGCAGCGTGCTCGAGACCGACTGCATGAGCGCGACGCCCGACGTGAGCGCGTCGGTGGCGAAGAGCTGGCCCGCCAGCAGCGCGCCGCCGATCGCGAGGGCCGCCTGGAACACCGTGAAGAAGAACGGCGTGCGGGTGTCGCCGTACGCGTAGAACGTGCGCTGGATGATGAACAGGGCCGCCATGGGCACGAGCGCCGCGACGAACGCGGTGAGCACGGGGCCCATCGCGGCGGCCTGATCGTGCGAGTTGGCGAAGACGCGCGCGAGCGGGAAGGCGGCGGCGATCACGGTGGCGGCCGCGATGACGATCAGTAGGCCGAGGACGCGCATGGAGCGGCCGATGTCGGCGCGCACGTCGTCGTGGCGGCCCGCGTGCGCGTGCTCGCTGAGCTGCGTGAAGTAGGGCGTTCCGATGCTCATGACGATGAGCGAGTACGGCAGCATGAACACGAGCCACGAGTTGAACCACACGGTCGACGACGCGTCGTCACCGGAGGCCGTCGTGATGATGTTCTGCTGCACGAACGACACGACCATGCCGACGAGCAGCATGCCGACGCTCCACCCGGCCAGGTTGCGGATCTCGCCGAGGCCGAACCCGCGCCAGCCGAAATCGGGCCGCAGCTTCAGCCCGGTCTTGCGCCAGAAGAGGGCGAGCACGGCCATCTGCGACACGATGCCGATCGTCGCGGTGAGCGAGATCACGAGGATCATGCCCGTGTCCCAGCCCTCGAGCGACCCGCGCTCGCTGCCGAACAGCCACATGAACAGGCCGAAGCCGGCGATCGAGACGAGGTTGTTCGCGATGGGCGCCCACGCGTAGGGCGCGAAGATACGCCGCGCGTTCAGCGTCTCGCCCATGAGCGCGAACATGCCGTAGAAGAACACCTGCGGCAGGCACCAGTAGGCGAACGCGACCGAAAGGTCGTACTGCGCCTGGCTTTTGTAGTTGGTGAGCAGGTCGACGAGCAGCGGCGCCGCTGCGACCGAGATCGCCGTGACGCCGAGCAGCACGATGGTCGCGAGCGTGAAGAGCTTCGAGATGAGCCGCTGCCCGCCGTCCTCGGCCTGCGACCACTTGACGATCTGGGGCACGAAGACGGCCGTGAGCACGCCCGTCGAGATGACCTGGAAGACGTAGTTCGGCAGCTGGTTCGCGATCGTGAACGCATCGGCGGCCTGTCCGGTCGCGCCGAGCGCACTGACGAGCACGAGGCTGCGCAGGAGCCCCGTGACGCGCGAGGCGAGCGTTCCCGCCGCGATGGTCGCGCTCGATCGCCCAATGCTCATGCGTTCTCTTCCTTCATGCCGTCTTCGGAATGCTCTTCCTGCTGCGCCGCCTTCTCGCGCCGACGGCGCCGCACCTGGCGGAAGATGCCGAAGCCGAACAGGCCGACGACGAGCACGACGAGGATCCCGATGCCGATGCGCTCCCAGTCGGCGCGCACCGACACCTCCATGTCGCGAAGTGGGCCGATCTGCTCGCCCGTCTTCGCCTCGAGGCGATAGTGCACCGTCACATCGCCGGATCCGACGCGCGCCTCGATCGGGATCGTCACGCGGGTCGAGCTGTCAGGCTGCGCGACGACCTCCGTGCGCGTCTCGATCGACAGGCGCGGGTCGTCGGGCGTCGCGACGATCGTCACGGTCGCGGGGTACGGCAGGTCGTTGCGGATCCACACGGGCATGGGCGCCTCGGGGCTCAGCAGCTGCACGGGCTGCGGATCCTGCAGGTCGATCGCCACGGTGCGGTCGGCGTTGAGCGCCGCGAAGTTCTCGGCGCGCACGCTCCAGGCCTCGGGGTTCGTGACCCACGAGACGGCGAGCACGCGCTGCGCCTCGGCGCGCACCTGGCCGAGGAACAGATCGGGGTTGTCGAGCGCCGTCGAGATGTGCTCGAGATCGGGTGAGATGTCGAGGTAGTCGGTCACCGCGGCCGTGCGCTCGGGGTCGTGCTCGGTGTCGACGAGCGACACCGATCCCTCGGCTTCGCCCAGCACGTCCTTCAGGGATGCCCCGGTCGCGGCTGGATTCTCGAGCGCCGCGCCCACGGCGTCGGCGAGGCCCTCGGCCGAGACCTCGAGCTCGGCGTCGACGACCGTCGCGCCGTCGGCGTCGGTCGTGAGCGCGTCGGATCCCATGCGGTCGAGCGCGAGCAGCAGCGGGCCGTCGCTCGCGGATGCTGCGCGCCAGATCTCGGTGCGCGCGACGTCGACGGCGTTCTCGCGCGCCTCCGGGTCGGATTCGCGGGCGGCGTCGAGCAGCAGGTCGGACAGCTCGTCGTCGTAGGCGAGGGCGTCGTCGCCGAGGCGCGCGGATCCGTCGCTCGTCGACGACGCGGGCACGAGCACGTGCGCGTCGCGGTCGGCCGTGAGCGCCGACACGGTGCCGTCGTCGGCGGATCCGGGCGCGGGCCAGAACACCTCGGGCTCCGTGCCGGGGCCGATGCGGGTGAGCGATTCGAGCGTGACGGGCGACTCCTCGGTGCCGACCGCGCTGTCGTCGAGGTACGCGCCGAGGTGCGTCGGGGCGAGGGGCTCCTCGAGCCCCGCGTCGATCTGCGGCGTGACGTCGGCGTCGCCGAACTGCAGCGCGAAGCGCTCGTTGCCGAGCGACATGAGCTCGTCGAGCCACGCGACGGCCTCCTCGGGCGCGCGGTCGCCGAGCGCACGGATCGAGGCGGGAATCGCGGGGTCGATCGCCAGGATCGCGTCGGTGCCGCGCACGGCGTCGAGCTGGGCGCGCAGCAGGCCGTTGTCGCCCGTCATGGTCGACAGTGCGCCGGCCGAGTACATGCCCTGCACCGAGACGGGGCCCGTGATGGGCATGACGAGCGCGACAGAGGCGTCGTCGTCGCCCGCGACGATCGCGACGCCGCGCTCCTCGACGGGCGACGATCCGCCCGAGAACTGCGCGACGACGGGATATGCCCCGGGAGGCATATCTCCGACCGAGACCGTTTCGTTGAGGGTCTGGGTGTCGTCGGGGGCGAGCGCGTTCGTCGCGAACGTGCCGAGACGCGTCAGCTGCGAGTCCGCGGATCCGTCGAGCCACGCCTCCACGGCGCGGGCGTCCCCGAGCGCCTGGCCGACCGAGACCGAGACGGTCGAGGCGGCCATGTCGGCGTCTGACGTGTTGGCGATGTCGATCGAGACGGCCAGCGCGTCGCCCGTCACGACGCCGCCGTCGCCGAGCGTCATCTCGATCGGCGCGGTCTCGTCGCTCGGATCCTCGGCGTTCGCGACCGTCGCGGGCAGCGGGCGCGCGTGCGCCGCGGCCGGCGCCGCGGTGCCGAGCAGGAGCGCCGTCGCCGCGCCAACCATCGCGGTGACGCGGAAGATGGCGCGTCGCCGGGGAGCGGGCGAAGTCGTGAAGTCCATAGAGATGCGGCCGCGCGGGGAGGCGGACCGCCTGCGATTCTAGGGCCGTCCGCTCGAAGAGCCTGGGAATCGCGGGGCGAAACGGGCGATCGCCCTGACGCGGAAGGGGGTCTGGCGCTGGATAGGATCGAGGTGTATATCCCCCTCGCCTCTCTCCCCAAGGAACCAGGGAATGTCCGACGACGCACGTGCAGCCTCCTCCCCCGACGCCGCGATCGAGCTCACGGCCGGTGTGGTCAAGCGCCCCGCGCGCCTCGCGGACGGGCGCGAGCTGATCTACTTCGACGACCCGGGCACCTCCCTGCCGCCGGAGCGCCGCATCGACGAGCGCGAGCTGGATCCGCGCCCCGCGACAGCGACCATGCGCCGCGACGTGCTCACGGGCGAGTGGATCACGGTCGCCGCCAACCGGCAGAACCGGGCGATGCTGCCGCCGGCCGAGCTCGACCCGCTCGCGCCGCAGTCGCCGACCAACCCCTCCGAGGTGCCGAGCGTCTACGACGTCGCGGTGTTCGAGAACCGCTCGCCCTCGCTCGGCCCCGCGCTCGCGGAGGCCACGGGAGACGTGCCGCAGGCT
>JAJUIM010000056.1 GCA_029267645.1 Microbacterium sp. | reverse complement strand
GCCGCGCAGCACGACCTGACGAGCGACCTCGGGCCATCGCATGACCACGGCCGCGAAGGGCGTGCGGTCGAGCTGCCGGACCTTGCGGCTCGTCGCGTCGGTGTGGATCGCGACTCCGTCCGGGCGGACGGCCGAGACGAGCACCGTGCGCGCGTCGGGCCTCCCGTCGTCGTCGACCGTCGCGAGCGTGCAGAGCGGGCGGTCGGGATCGCCGTTCGCCGGGAGCCAGTCGCGAAGGAGCGCGAACGGATCGCCGGGCACGCTCCCGTCCTGCACGGGACGTTCCGCCGCCGGGACCCCGGACGCGGGCCGCGCGGTCATCGGGCGTGCTCGAATCGCGAGATCTCGACGAGCGCGGTCGCGACGAACGCCGTCCCCTCCTCGACGAGCTCGCGGCCGTACGCCGCGTTTGCGCCCGTCGCGTCGCCGATCACGCCAGACGGCCCGAAGTCGTCCGACGTCCAGCCGAAGCTGACGGGCGAGCCGTTGAATCCGATCGTCGCGAACTCCGCGATGTGCTCGGGCACGTTCCGCACCGCGCGCGACATGTCGACCATTTCGGGGCGCAGCGCCAGCATGAGGCTCGTCTCGGAGTGGCCCGCGTGGATGCCCATGCCGTGTTCGTCGGGCCCGTCGCCCCCGCCGCCGCCCGCCCGCTGCGTGCCGGTCCCCATCGAGAAGGTCTTCAGGCCGAAGCGGCGCCGGATCTCGCGGTTGACGACCTGCAGCAGCGCCGAGTTGCCGCCGTGTCCGTTGAGGAAGACGAGCGTGCGCGCCGGCGTCGCGGCGACCGAGCGGCCCACGTCGACGAGGGTGCGCCAGAGCGTCTGCGCTTCCAGCCAGATGGTGCCGGGCGCCCAGTGGTGCTCGTCGCTCTTGCTGGCCGCGAGCGGAGGCAGGAGCCAGGCATCGACGCCCTGCGTCACGGCGCGCTCGACCCCGCGACGGCCGATCTCCTCGGGGATCACGAGGTCTGTGCTGAGCGGCAGATGCGCGCCGTGCTGCTCCAGCGCGCCGACGGGCTGCACGATGACGGACCGAGCGTCAAGGGCGGCGAGCGCCGCCGGCTGCGGCAGGTCGGTGAGCAGTCGGCTCATCTGATGGATCCCTTCTGCGGCCCCGTGTAGTCGGGATTGAGCTTGCCTGGATTGAGCAGACCGTGCGGATCGGTGGTGCGCGCGCGCTCGATCGTCCGCGCCATCTCGAAGTCGACATTCCACTGGTGGCAGTTGTGCACGCCGACGCCGATCGCCTCCAGCCGCGCAATCGCCGCGATCACCTCCTCGGGCCCCGTGTAGGGCGCCGCGAGCATGCCGATCGGCACCGTGTGGCCGGCCTCGATGTGCAGCAGCCCCTCGCCGATCGTGTCGCGGACCAGCGCGCTGTCGTCTGCGAGGACGTCGCCCGCGACCTCGAGGTGGTAGAAGTACCCGGGGCGCGATCGCTGCAGCCACTCGATCGGATGGTTGTAGCTCAGCGTCGACAGCTTCGCCGTCTCCCCTGCGCCCACCCGGATGTCCTCGATCCGTCCGCCCGCCGACTCGATCAGCGAAGCGACGTCGCCCACGGCGCCGGGGTGGACGATCGAGCGGAAGCTCGAGCGTCCGGAAGGGATCGCGGGGTCGTCGGGCAGCGCGGCCGTCACCTCGAGCGTGTCGGCGGAGACGAGGCGCGGCAGCGGTTCGAGCCGCCCGACCTCGCGGATCACCGACAGCGAGCCCTCGAATGTGGGGAACGAGGCGTACAGCGCGCGCCACTCGGTCGCTGGTTCGAGGCGCACGGTCGCGCGCGCGATGATGCCCGCGGTGCCGTAGTTGTGCACGTAGAGCTGCGCCTCCTCGCCCTCGACGCGCCGCATCCCGCTGCCGTCTGCGTGCACGACGTCGAGCGCGACGACGAAGCCCATGTGATTCGCGCCGTGGGCGATCGTGCCCGTGCCGCCGGATCCGCCGGCGAGGAACCCGCCGATCGACGAGTTCATCGTCGAGGGGTACATCCACAGCTCCTGTCCCGAGTCGCGCGCGGCGCTCTCAAGCTGCGCCATGGACGCTCCGGCATCCGCGGTGATCGTCCCGTCGCCGACCTCGATGATCGTTCGCGCCCGCGACATGTCGAGGACGAGGCCTCCTCGCGACGGGATCGCCTGACCGTAGTTTCCGGTTCCCTTGCCGCGAGGGGTGACGGGCACCCCGCGCGCGACGGCCTCCTGGACGACGCGCGCGATGTCGTCGGCCGACGTCGGGAAGGCGACGATGTCGGCGATGCCGAGCGGCAGCAGTTCGCTGATGACCGGCGACATGCGTGCGCCGTCTACGGACACCCGCTCGAGCATGCGCCGATCGGTCGAGACGTTGCGGGGACCGAGCATCTCGGCGAGCACGTCGGCGAGCTCGGCGACCGCCGTGCGGTCGGCCGTCACCGCGCTCATTCGGGCAGGCCGATCGACGTGTCGAGGAACTCGTTGGTGTAGATGTCCTCGGCCGTCAGCTTCGGATCGACGTCGGCTGCGATCTGCTGGAACAGCTCCATCCCGGTGTCGAAGAACTCCGCGACGCGGTCGGGATCGAAGTCGCCGATGTAGCCGTTGTCGCCGTTCGAGACGATGCCCTCGTCGAGCATCGTGTCCACTGCGTAGTTCGCGACGCCCTCCGAGTAGGTCCACCCGTTGTTGAACTCGGCGACGAGCTCGAGAATCAGGTCGATCGTCTCGCCCGGGTCGTCGAAGAAATCGACCTCGGCCTGCTGCAGGATCGGGACGAGCTCTTCGAGACAGGGGCGCAGCTCCTCGAGCTTGTCGGCGCGGACCGACAGCGCCGACCCGTAAATGTCCCAGCCTGCGTCGGCGATGAGGGCGTACTCGACGGGCTTGTTCCAGGCTTCCACCTCGTTCTCGTAGATGTACGGCTCGGCAGAGGCGAAGCCCTGCTGCGCAGATCGTCCGCCGTCGGCGACGAACGAGGCCGGCGTGCCGTCGTACCCGCCGTCGACGATCGATTCCGGCACGATGTCGGCGGCCATGAGGTACTCCATGTACGCCGCGCCGCCGAAGTACCGCCAGGCGCCGCCCGATTCCTCGAGAGCGGCAGCGAGGTCCTCGATCGTCTCGACATCCGGATAGGTCTCCGGGTCCCACATCACCATCTGCGGATTGACGTCCATCTGCGCCATGACGCCGACGACGGGCGTCGTCGCGGAGCTCGAGATCGCCGCGTCGGAATGCACGTATCCGAGTGTGATGGCGTCGTCCTGGTACATGACCGAGTTCACGGTGGAGTAGCCGATCGCCGGGCCGCCCGCGCGCACCTCGAAGTCGACGCCCGTGTACTCGCCGTCGACCAGCAGCGGCGACGACACCGACTTGGCGTCGGCGTCGATCGTGTAGTCGTCGCCGATGAGCTGGAAGAGATGTCCGTGCTCCGACTCGGGGTTCCAGTCGGTCTGCACGACGATCGTCGAGGGGCACACAGCGGAGAGGTCGAGGGCGCCGATCTCGAGATCGGCTTCGGTGTCGGCGGCGGTGTCGCCGGAACAGGCCGTGAGGGCGAGCGCGGCGATGCCGAGGCTCGAGGCAGCGGCGAGCGAGCGCCGTCGGGAGGAGAGGATCATGGTTGTCGCTTCCTGAGGAGGGGTGGTCGGGATCAGGCTTTGGTCGCGTCGTACCAGCGGCCGACGGCGAGACGGGACAGCAGGCCGAAGCCCACGAAGATGGCGACGCCGAGCAGGGCCGCGACGACGACCGACGCGTACAGCTCGGCCGCGAGGAGGCGCGACGTGTAGGCGCTCATGAGCGACCCGAGCCCCGGGGTGCCGCGACGGAAGAAGTAGTCGCCGACGATGGCGCCGACGATCGACAGGCCCGCGGAGGTGCGCAGACCGACGAAGATCGACGGCAGCGCCGCCGGAAGCTGCAGCTTGCGCAGGAGCGTCCAGCGGCTCGCGTGCTGCAGCTGGAAGAGCTCCTTCTGCGACCGGTCGACCGACTGCAGCCCGAAGAGCGTGTTCGAGACCATCGGGAACAGCGCGATGAGCACGCAGACGATGATGCGCCCCGGCAGGCCGTACCCGAACCAGAACCCGATGAGCGGCACGAGGGCGAGGATCGGGATGCACTGCAGGATGACGGCGTACGGGTAGAGCGATCGCTCCGCCCACTTCGCCTGCAGCATCACGACGGCCCAGCCGATGCCGAGCACGACCGCGATCGCGAGCCCGATGAACGCGACGAGCGTGGTCTGGCCGAGCGCCTCGAGGATCTCGGGCCCCGTGACGGGGTCGAAGAGCCCTTCCGTGAAGATGCGGGTGGGCGCGGGAAGGAGGAAGCTGCGATCGCCGAGCAGCGCGCTCGCGAGCGTCCACCCCGCGAGGAGCAGCACGAAGACGAGCAGCGGCGGCCAGGCCGTCGCGAGCCATGCGGGCGCCTTTCGGCGCCGCGCAGCGGTCGCAGTCGGCGGCGCGGGCGGCGCCGCGGTCAGCTGAGTCATGCGTGGGCCTCCTTGAGTGCGTGGGAGACGCGTCCGACGAGCTCGCCGAACTCGCGTGTGAATCGGATCTCGGGATCGCGAGGGATCTCGAACGGAATGTCCACGACATCGACGACGCGCCCCGGACGGCCCGACATCACGACCACGCGCGTGGACAGATAGACCGCCTCGGCGACCGAGTGGGTGATGAACAGCCCGCCGAACCCCCGCTGCGCGAACAGCCGCAGGAGCTCGTCGTTCAGCCGCTGACGCGTGATCTCGTCGAGCGCGCCGAACGGCTCGTCGAAGAGGAACAGGTCTGGATCGAGGGTGAGTGACCTCGCGAGCGATGCGCGCATGCGCATGCCGCCCGAGAGCTGGCGCGGCATCGACGCCTCGAAGCCCCTGAGCCCCACGAGGTCGATGGCCTCCTGCGCCGCCGCCGCGCGCTCGGCCGCCGTGCGGCCGTTGAGCTCCGCGAGCAGCTCCACGTTCTTCCGCACGCTGCGCCAGGGCAGCAGCGTCGCGTCCTGGAAGACGAAGCCGACCCGGTCGGTGTGCGTCTCGCAGCTGCCCGCCGTGTGTGCCTCGAGCCCGGCGGCGATGCGCAGCAGGGTCGACTTGCCGCATCCGGAGGGGCCGACGACCGTCACGAACTCGCCGCGGCGCACCGTGACGTCGACGTTCTCGAGTGCGACGGTGCCGTCGTCGTAGGTCATGCCCGCGTCGCGGAACTCGACGAGCACATCGGTCTTCTGCCGCGGGCGCTCGATTGTCGTGCTGCTCATCTGTCCTCCTCGTGTGCGCGCCGGGCCATCCAGCGCGTCGTGTCGGTGCGCGCGACGACGCGGCCGCGCGAGATGACGATCCTGTCGGCGGGCGCCGAGGCGACGGCATCGGCGAGGGAGCCCGCCCGGACCGCGAGCAGTTCCGCCGCGAGGCCGGTCGCCGGCCCCGCCTGCGGCAGCCCCATGACGGCGCGGGCCGAGTCTGTGACCGCCTCCCACGCCGCATCGATCGGCAGGTGCGCGGCGGCGACCAGGAGCATCGCCGTCTCGAAGGCGTCCGCACGGCCGACCGGATTGAACGGGTCTCGCACGTTGTCGCCGCCGGCTGCCGCGACGATCCCGGCCTCCCGCATCCGCGCGATCGGCGCGATGCCGCGCGGCGTCGCGACCGGGCGGTCCCACCCCTGGAGATAGAGGTTCGTGATCGGGTTCGCGACGATGCCGACGCCCGCCGCCGCGACCTGTTCGAGCAGCGGCTCGAGCACTGCGGGCTCGAGCATCGCGAGCCGCACGCAGTGGCTGGCGGTGCGCGGCTGCGACCACCCTCCCGTGCGCTCCGCGAGCAGGCGCAGCGTCTCGCCGTGCCCGAGCGCCTCGTCTGCGTGCATGTCGACGCCCACGGCGTGCCGCTCCGCGATGTCCAGCAGGCGCGCGAGATCCGCTTCCTCGTCCGCGGCCAGGTGCGGCGCGCCGCCGACGAGGTCGGCGCCGGCAGCGAGCGCCGCCTCGACGCGACCGGGCTCGATGTCGCGCGCGGCGAGCGCCACGATCTGGATGTCGACGAGCCCCGCGTACGCCTCGCGGGCAGTGGCCACGGCTCGCACACCGCGCGTCGGGTCGCCCTCGCTCGGGATGTCGACGTGCGAGCGGATCGCGGTCGTGCCGTTCGCGAGATACCTCGCGATCGCTCGCATCGCACGCTCGCGGATCTCTGCCTCGGACGTGCGCGCCAGGTGGGCCTTCCACGAGGCGATGGCGGTTTCGAGGTCGCCTGAGGGAGGCCGGATCGCGTCCCAGGAGAGCGCCTTGTCGAGGTGGGTGTGCGGATCCGCCGGAGCCGCGAGCAGCAGCCAGCCTGCGAGATCGAGGTCGCCGGCCCCGAGGGGCGCCGCTGACGCGTGCGCGACGTCGACGACCGTCGCGCCGTCGATCGTCACGTCGACGATCTCGCCGTCAGCGAGCGCTGCGCCCCGGAGGCGGAGCGGCGTGGAGAGGTCCATGTGGTACACCTTGTGAGAGGGAATGTTGATGTGATCAACATCGCTGACGCTAGACGCCCGATGTTTCTCCGGCGTTTCCGTCATTTATCGACCTGGAACGACATCTGGAGGACGCATGAGGGAGCCGGCAGATCCCCGCCTGGGCGCGGCGATCCGCGCCAGGCGGCGCGCGCTCGATCTGACGATCGTGGAGCTCGCGGATCGCGCGGGACTGTCCCACCCGTTCGTGAGCCAGGTCGAGCGCGGCCGGGCGAATCCGAGCCTCGAATCGCTCGGCCGGTTGGCGCACGCCCTCGGCTCCAGTCAGGTCGAGCTGATGAGCGGGACGTCCCTCGACGCGCCCGAGGCTGCGGTCGGCTCGTTCGGCACCGCGGAAGCGCGCCTGCTGACGGCCGGTGATACCCGATTCACCGTGATCGACGTCTCCGGATGCGAGGCCGACCTCGGCGAATACCATCGACACCCCGAGGACGAGTTCGTCACCGTCATCGTCGGAACCGCGCTCGTCGACCTCGGCGAGGAGGGCACCGTGCGCGTCGAGACCGGCGGTTCGCTCTACTACCGAGGCGGCACGCCCCACCGCTGGGCGAGCGTCGACGGAGCGCCGTACCGACTGATCGTCGTCAAGGAACGGCGCGCATCCGAACGGAGCGATGCGCCGTGAGCTTCTTCAGCGACGTCGAGCGCGAGCTGGTCGTCACGCGACGCGCGCGCGAGGCCGACGGCATCGTGTCCCTGACGCTGGCGGCGACCAACGGCCGCCCCCTCCCCTCGTGGGAGCCGGGTGCGCACATCGACCTGCTGCTCGGCCCGGGCCTCGAGCGCCAGTACTCCCTGAGCGCCGACCCGGCGGACCGGACGTCCTGGCGGATCGCCGTCCGCCTCGATGAGCACGGCCGGGGCGGCTCGGCCGCCGCGCACGCGCTCCGCGAGGGCGCCGTCGTCCGCGTCAGAGGCCCGAGGTCGAACTTCGCTTTCCGCGTGCCCGGGGCTCGCGAGCGGGCGGTGTTCGTCGCGGGAGGCATCGGCATCACCCCGATCCTCCCGATGGTGCGCGCCGCCGCCGCGTCGGGGGCCGATTGGACGCTGCACTACAGCGTGCGCTCGCGCCGCGCCCTCCCGTTCGCCGATGAGCTCGCTGCGCTCGGGGCGCCGGTGCGCCTCTACGTGAGCGACGAGGGTTCGCGGGCGGATCCTGCGAGGATCGTCGAGGAATCGGCCGGGGCGCCCGTGTGGGCGTGCGGCCCGACGCCGCTGCTCGCCGCGCTGGCCGATGCCGGCCCGGATCGCCTGCACGTCGAGCCGTTCGCGGCCGACGCGGGAACCGCTGCGGCCCCCGCCGAGCCGTTCGAGGTCGAGGTCGCGTCCACGGGCGAGGTGCTGCCCGTTGCCGCGGACCGCTCGATCCTCGAGGTGCTCGAGAACCGGGGCGTCTTCACCGTGTCGTCGTGCCGTGAGGGCACGTGCGGCACGTGCGAGACGGTCGTCATCGACGGCGACGTCGACCATCGTGATCGCGTGCTGTCGCCGGCCGAGCGTGCCGCCAGCCCGGTCATGATGATCTGTGTCTCTCGGGCCGCGGGCGGATGTCCGAGGCTCGTGCTCGACGTCTGAGCGCTCAGCGACCGACGCGCTCGGTCAGCGCCCGCACCAGGTGCTCCTCGTCCGCATCGACGAGCCGGTGATCGCGCACGACGACTCGCCCCGCCACGATCACGTGGCGCGGCCGGCGCCCCGGGTCGAGCCAGAGCAGCCCGCCGACCGGATCCGCCGTGCCCGCGTCGGCGACGCCTGACACGTCCCACACGCACAGGTCGGCCGCGGCGCCCGGGCGGATCCGCCCCAGCTCCGGGCGCCCGAGGCCGTCGGCGGCGCCCGCCGTCGCCGCTTCGAGCGCCTCCCGCGCGGACAGCGGTGCGCCGAGCAGTCCCGACACCTGCATCGCGAGCCGTGCGTCGGCGAGCAGGTGCCCGGCGTCGTTGCTGCCGCCGCCCGACGTGCCGAGGCCCACGGGGATCCCCGCGGCCCGCATCCGCGCGACAGGCGCGATGCCCCACCCCATCGGCACGTCGCAGCCCGGGGCGTGCGTCGCCGTCACGCCGCGCTCCGCGAGCAGCGCGATCTCCTCGTCCGTGACGTCGCAGAGGTGCGCGATCGTCACGTCGGGCGCGAGCCAGCCCCACTCGTCGAGCAGCTCGAGCGGACGACGACCGTATCGCTCGACCGCGATCTCGGTGTCCACCTGCTCGTTCGCCTGCGTGCGCCGACGAAGCCCCCTGTCGGCGGCGACCGCTCCGAGCGCCGCGAACGTCGCGCGGCCGTCGCTGTGCGCGCCGGCGGGTCCGACGGCGATCTGCACCAGCCCATCGGCCGCGACGCCGCCGCGGGCGGGCGCGAGCTCGGCCGCGATGGCATCCGCGCCGGCAGCCGCGAGATCGGCGTCGTCACCCGCCGTGCCGCGCACGAAGACGAGCCTCGCGCCGAGCGCCTCACGCGCCCGGGCGACGCCGAGCGCGACATCGACCGCCGCGTCGACGCCGCCGCTCGGCCAGTTGAGGTGATGATCAGCCACGGTCGTCACGCCCGACAGCAGCGCCTCGGCGAGCCCGACCCGCGCCGTCGCCTCGGTGAGCGTGCCATCGATGCCCGCATCGCGATACGCCGACGCCATGGTCGGGAGCCAGTCGCGCATTGCGACGCCCCGAGTGCCGGGCAGCGTGCGGAACCCGGTCTGCAGCAGATGGTGATGGGCGTTGATCAGGCCCGGCGTGACGACGCAGCCGGACACGTCGAGGATCTCGGCCGCGGGATCGGCCTCGGCCGCGACCTCCACG
>JAJUIM010000030.1 GCA_029267645.1 Microbacterium sp. | reverse complement strand
GGGCACGAAGCGGATGATCCGCAGGAACACCCACGTGCCGACGAGCGCGAACGCGGCCACGAGCGCCATGCGCGGCAGGATCGCCATGCCGGGCCAGAACACGAGCGCGACGAGCATGCCGAGCGTCGCGAACTCGGTCACGCCCGTCGTGGAGGGTTCCACGAACTTGTTGCGCACGAGCATCTGCATGATGAGCCCGGCGATGCCAAGCGACGCGCCCACGAGGACGAGCGCGATCGTGCGGGGGACCCGGCTGGCGGCCAGGAGGAACATCGCGCCCTCCTGCCCGGCCGCCACGCCGTCGAGCGACACCTCGCTGGAGGCGCCGATGAACAGGCTCACCCCCGCGAGCGCGAGAAGACCTGCGCCGATGAGCACCCCCACCCACGTGCGCCGGGGGCGCACGTGGGTGGGGGTGTTCGAGACAGCTGCTGTCGCCGTCATGACGACGGCCTGCGGAACATCACGAGAAGACCTGCGATTTACGCGAGGGCCTCGTTCATGTCGTCGATCATGATCTGCGTCGTCTCGATGCCGCCGAAGACGATGTACCAGGCCACGGGGTCGAGGTAGACGATGTGGTCGTCCTGCCACGCCTTCGTCTCGTGCACGATCTCGTTGTCGAGGATGACCTCGGCGGCCTCGCCGCCCTCCTCGCCCGTCGCGGCGTTGCGGTCGGTGACGAAGAGGTAGTCGGGGTCGTACTCGGCGAGGAACTCGAACGAGACGGGCTCGCCGTGCGTCGCCTCCTCGATGTTGTCGGTGACCGGCTCGACGCCGAAGACGTCGTAGACGAGGCCGCCGCGGAGGTTGCGGCCCGAGTAGTCGCCCTCAGAGGGCTTCAGGGCGCTGATGCTGTCGCCCGAGACCATGACCGAGAGGCCCGTGCCGGCGTCGGCGGCCTTCTCGCGCACGTCGGCGATCTGCGTCTCGAGGTCGTCGATCGCGGCCTGCGCCTCGTCCTCCGCGCCGAGCACTTCGCCGAGGAAGGTCGTGTTGCGCTCGAGCGTCTCCTCGAACGAGCCCTCCGAGCTGAGGTTCACGGTCGGGGCGATGTCCTTGAGGTCCTCGTAGAGGGCGGCCGAGCGGCCCGCGACGATGATGAGCTCGGGCTGCGCCGCCTCGATCTCGAGCAGGTCGGCCTCGAAGAGCGTGCCCGCGTTCACCGGGTCGTCCGCGAGATACTTCTCGAGGTACTCGGGCACCGAGTCGAGCGGGGCGCCCGCGACCTCGCCGCCGAGCGAGCCCCACGTGTCGAGCGACGCCATGTCGAAGATCACGACGTTCTCGGGGTTCTTCGGCACCTCGACCGTGACGTCCTCGTACTTCGGCTCCTCGTCCTCACCCGCCGTGTTGTTCTGGAACGTGAACTCGACGGTCTCGGCCGACTGCTCCTCGTCGGATCCGCCCGCCGCCTGGTCGGCCGACTCGTCGGACGACGAACAGCCAGCGAGGACGAGCGCGGATGCGGCCACGAGGGACAGCGCAGACAGGGGTCGGATCATGCTCATGGGGTTGCTCCAACTGTGTTGAGCGCACGCCGAAGGACGCGCACTCGCGTGTGGTGAAGGGACCGAGTCGCGTGCCGCCGTGGAACGAGGGCGCCTCAGATTAGGCAACCCTTACTCGGACGCTTGTAGGTTAGCCTAACTTTCATGCCTTCGTCCAACGGCGCTACTCATTCGTTTTTTCTCCAGCGCGAGCCGCTCGACCTCCGATTCCGCAGCGCGACGCTCGCATCGCGCGAGTTCCTCACCGACGCGTACGTGAAGATCCGCGTCACGGGCGAGGAGCTGCGGGGCTTCGGCGCGACCGGCGACGACGACCACGTGCGCATCTTCTTGCCCGATGAGCGGCCGGAATCGATCGAGGCCATGCGCCAGGCGCCGAGCCGCGAGTTCACGCCCCTCGCGTGGGGCGAGGAGGACTGCACGCCGTTCATCGACCTCGAGTTCGCGCTGCACGGCGACGAGGGCGTCGCGAGCGCCTGGGCATCGAACGCGCCCGTCGGATCCTTCATCGGCATCGGTGGCCCGCGCGGCACGCTGCGCATCGACGGCGAGCCCGACGGCTGGTTCCTCGCGGGCGACGAGACGGCGATCGCGCAGATCCGCCGCTACGCCGCGCGGATCCCCGAGGGCGCGCCGGCCGTGATCCTCGTCGAGGTGCGCGGGGCCGGGCACCAGCTCGAGATCGATGCGCCCGTGCCCGTCGAGTTCGTCCACCGCGGATCCGCCTTCCCCGGCACGGCGCTCGCCGACGCGATCGCGCGCATGGACGCGGACGACCGCCCGGGCGAGGATCCCTTCGTGTTCGTCGCGGCTGAGCAGGCGATCGTGAAGCCCGCCCGCGCGCTCACGGTCGACCGCTGGGGCCTCGACGCCGACCGCACCGTCATCAAGGGCTACTGGAAGTCGGACGCGACGGGATCCGAGTACCACGCCGCCCACTGACGCACGCGAACGGGGCGGGCGTCGCGCGTGTGCGCGGCGCCCGCCCCGTTCCGTGTGATCAGCGCGTGCTGAACGCGGCGTCGAACGCAGCGTCGGGCGGCGTGATCGCGTTGAGCTTCCGCACGAACGCGAGCGCCTCGGGCGCGCCCTGCAGGCGATCCATACCGGCGTCCTCCCACTCGACGCTCGTCGGGCCGTCGTAGCCGATCGCGTTGAGCGCGCGGAACAGCGGCTCCCACGGCACGGCGCCGTGGCCCGTCGAAACGAACGTCCAGCCGCGCCGCGGGTTCGCCCACGGCAGGTGGGATCCCAACACGCCGTTGCGTCCGTCGAGGTTCGTGACCGACTCCTTGACGTGCACGTGGAAGATGCGGTCGGCGAAGTCGAGCACGAACGCCACGGGATCGAGCTGCTGCCACATGAAGTGCGACGGGTCGAAGTTGAGGCCGAAGCCGGGGCGGTCGCCGATGGCCTCGAGTGTGCGCTTCGCGGTCCAGTAGTCGTACGCGATCTCGGAGGGGTGCACCTCGAGCGCGAAGCGCACGCCGACCTCCTCGAACACGTCGATGATGGGGCCCCACCGGTCGGCGAAGTCCTGGTACCCGGCCTCGATCACGTCGTCTCCGACGGGCGGAAACATCGCGACGTACTTCCAGATCGACGAGCCCGTGAAGCCCGTGACCGTGCTGACGCCGAGCGCCGCGGCGAGCCGCGCCGTGTTCTTCAGCTCCTCCGCCGCGCGCTGGCGCACGCCCTCGGGATCCCCGTCACCCCACACGCGATCCGACACGATGTCGCGGTGCCGGTGATCGATCGGGTCGTCGCAGACCGCCTGGCCCTTGAGGTGGTTCGAGATCGCCCACACCGAGAGGCCGTTGCGCTCGAGAATCTCCTTGCGGCCGGCGACGTACTCGGCGTCGTCCCACCGCCAGGGATCCAGGTGGTCGCCCCAGCAGGCGATCTCGAGCCCGTCGTAGCCCCATTCGCCGGCGAGGCGGCACACCTCCTCGAACGGCAGGTCGGCCCATTGTCCGGTGAACAGCGTCACGGGTCGCGTCATCGCGATTCCTCCTTCGTCTTGCGGATGGTCATGCGCGCGTCCAGCGCGCGTCGTCGGCCGAGCTCTGCTCGACCGCCGCGAGCACGCGCTGCACCTGCACGCCGTCGTCGAAACTCGGCCGCGGGGCCGCGCCGCCCGCGATGCCCTCGACGAGGTCCTTCACCTGGTGGCTGAAGGCGTGCTCGTAGCCGAGCATGTGGCCCGCCGGCCACCAACCCTCGAGGTACGGGTGCGCGGGCTCGGTCACGACGACGCGCGTGAAGCCCTGGTCGACGTCGGCGACCGTGCGGTCGTACACGAACAGCTCGTTCATGCGCTCGAGGTTGAACGAGATCGCGCCCTTGTCGCCCGAGATCTCGACCGAGAGCTCGTTCTTGCGTCCCGTCGCGAACCGTGTCGCCTCGAACGACGCGAGGGCGCCGCCCGCCAGGCGGCCCGTGAAGATCGCGACGTCGTCAACCGTGACCTCGCCGTACTCGTCGCCGCCGCGGCCCGCGATGCCGACGCGCTCGGTCTCGATCGCGCGCTGCTTCACGATCGTGTCGACGACGCCCGAGACCGACTCGACCTCGAGGCCCGTGAGGAACTGCACGAGGTCGACGGCGTGGCCGCCGATGTCGCCGAGCGCGCCCGCGCCCGCCTGATCCTTCTGCAGCCGCCACGACAGCGGCGCCTCGGGATCCACGAGCCAGTCCTGCCGGTAGGCGGCGCGCACCTGCTGCACCGTGCCGATGCGGCCCTCGGCGATGAGGTCGCGCGCCCGCGTGAGCGCCGGCACGCGGCGGTATGTGAAGCCGAGCATCGCGACGACGCCCTTCTCGGCCGCCGCGCGGGCCGCTTCGGCCATGCGCTCGGCGTCCTCCACCGTGTTCGCGAGCGGCTTCTCGCAGATCACGTGCTTGCCGGCCTCGAGCGCCGCGATCGCGATCTCGGCGTGCGAGTGCCCCGGCGTGACGATGTCGACCACGTCGATGTCGTCGCGCGCGATGACCTCGCGCCAGTCGGTCGCGTGCTCGTTCCACCCCCACTTGCGCGCCGCGTTCGCGACGGCGTCGGCGCTGCGGCCGACGATCACGGACATCTCGACGTCTCGGGGCAGCTCGAACACGCGCGGCGCCGTGCGCCAGGCCTGCGAGTGCGCGGCCCCCATGAAGCCGTATCCGATGAGCGCGACGCGGAGAGTGTCGGTCATTGTGTGTCTTCCTTTCCGACGGGTCGCCCGGGGCGCAGCCGCGCCCCGGGCGGATGGATCACGATTCGAAGGCGAGGTCGTAGTACTGCTCGACGTTCTCGGCCGTGACGACGGGGGCGTCGAGCACGATGCGGTACGGCACGCTCGGCGTCACGAGGTCGCTCAGCGTCTTCTCCTGCGCGAGCAGCCGCGCGAGCGCGATGCCGTCGGCCGCCTGCGTCGACGGGTAGATCACGGTGGCCTGCATGACGCTCTCGCCGGTCTGGATCTCGTCCATCATGTTCTTGCTGCCCGCGCCGCCGACGAGGAAGAACTCGTCGCGTCCGGCCGAGTTGATGGCCGCGAGCACGCCGACACCCTGGTCGTCGTCGTGGTTCCAGATGGCATCGAAGTGATCGTTGGCCGACAGCAGCTGCGTCGTCGCCTGCTCGCCGCCCGCGACCGTGAAGTCGGCCGCGACACGCGCGTCGACATCGAGGCCGCACTCCGAAAGCGCGTCGTTGAAGCCGTCGGTGCGGTCCTGCGTGAGCGGCAGCGAGTCGATGCCCGCGATCTCGCCAATGATCGGGTCGTCGATGTCGGCAACCTGCTCGCAGATGTACTCGCCGGCGCTGACGCCCATGCCGTAGTTGTCACCGAGGATCGTGATGCGCGACGCGTTGGAGTCGGAGAACTTGCGGTCGACGTTCACGACTGGGATGCCCGCCTCCATCGCCTCGAGCGCGACGGGCGTGAGCGCCGCGCCGTCGGTCGGCAGGAGGACGATCGCGTCGACGCCCTCGTTGATGAACTGTTCGACGGCGGCGATCTGCTGGTTTGCGTCGTTCGTTCCCTCGGCCTGCCGCAGCTCGACGTCGCCGAACGAGTCGGCCGCATTGAGCGCGCCCGTGTTGATCGCACCGAGCCATCCGTGGTCGGCCTCGGGGCCCGACCATCCGATGACCACCGTGTCGCCCGACGCCTCGTTCTCCTCGGCTGTCGTGCCCTGGTCCGTCGCGGCTTCCTCCCCCTCTGAGCCGTCGCTCGTGCAGCCCGCGAGCAGGCCGACCGCGGCGACCGCGGCCATGCCCGTGAGAAGTGCTCGCTTCCTGTTTCCGCGCCGTGTCTGCATGATTCCTCCTTGAATGTGTGCAGGTGACGCCGACTCGGGCGCCGGCTCGCACCGGGCGCGCTGTCCTCATCGACGGGACCGACGCTAGCAGGGGCGCGGCCCACTGTACAGCTTTTGTCTGATTCGTGTGAAAAGTGCCGCGGCCTCGCGTTTCTCGCACGTGCTCAGGGATCGGGCGCCGCAGATGCGATCCGAGCGACTTCCTTCCATGTCGAGAGATCGCATGTTATGTTCGCCGCGTGATCAAAGATGACCACTCGTCGACACTTCTGTCCATGCGCGGCGTGACCAAGAGTTTCGGACCAGTCGCCGCGCTGCGCGGCGTCGACCTCGAGGTGCTTCCGGGCGAGGTGCACTGCCTCCTCGGCCAGAACGGCGCCGGCAAGTCGACGCTCATCAAGGTGCTCGCGGGCGTGCACGCGCCCGACGCGGGAGAGACCCTCTGGCGCGGCGAGCCCGTCACGATTCCGTCACCGCAGGCCGCGATCGACCTCGGCATCGCCACGATGTACCAGGAGCTCGACGTCATCGACGGCCTCACGATCGCCGAGAACATCTTCCTGGGCCACGAGCTCGAGCGCGCGGGCGTCACGCGCCGCGCCGAGCAGGCCGCGACGACGCGCGAGCTGCTCGCGCGACTGGGCCACGGATCCCTTTCCCCGCACACCGAGGTCGGGTCGCTGAGCGCCGCCGAGAAGCAGATCGTCAGCATGGCGCGCGCTCTCTCGCACGACACGCGGCTCATCATCATGGACGAGCCGTCGGCCGTGCTCGACACCGAGGAGGTCGCGAACCTCTTCCGCGTCATCGGCGAGCTCACGGCGCAGGGCATCGCCGTGATCTACATCACGCATCGCCTCGAGGAGATCCGCCGCATCGGCGACAGGATCACGGTGCTGAAGGACGGCGCCTCGACCGCGAGCGGCCTCGACGTCGCGACGACGCCGACCGACGAGCTCATCCGCCACATGACGGGGCGCGCCGTCACCAACGTCTTCCCCACGCGGCCCGGCGTGCCCGCCGATGCCTCCGTGCTGCTCGACGTCGACGGCCTCTCGCTCGACGGCGTCTTCCACGACGTGTCGTTCCGCGTGCGCGCGGGCGAGATCCTCGGGCTCGCGGGGCTCGTCGGCTCGGGGCGATCCGAGATCCTCGAGACCGTGTACGGCGCGCGGCGGGCCACGAGCGGCACGGTGTCGGTCGACGGGAGGCGCCTGCCGCGCGGATCCGTCGCGGCCGCCGTCGACGCCGGCCTCGGCCTGAGCCCCGAGGAGCGCAAGTCGCAGGGGCTCATCCTCGATGAGCCCATCTACCGCAACGTGACGCTGTCGTCGTTCGCGGCCACGGCCCGGGGCGGGATCCTCGACGAGGCGGCCGAGCGCCGCGTCGCCGACGAACAGATCGCGGCGCTCGAGCTGCGCCCGGCCGACTCCTCGCGCGCCGCGGGCACGCTGTCGGGCGGCAACCAGCAGAAGATCCTGCTCGCCCGCTGGCTCGTGCACGGCGCTCGGATCCTGCTGCTCGACGAGCCGACGCGCGGCGTCGACGTCGGCGCGCGCGCCGAGATCTACGCCCTCATCCGCCGTCTCGCCGACGCGGGGCACGCGATCGTCGTCGTCTCGAGCGAGATCGAAGAGGTGCTCGGCCTCGCCGACACCGTGCTCGTCATCGGCGACGGCCGCCTCCTCTCCTCCGTCGACTCGTCCGAGATCGATGAGCACGGCGTGCTCGATCTCGTCATGAAAGGAACCGCAGCGTGAGCACGCAGACCTCCGCACCTCCCACCCCGCGAGCCTCGCGGCCGTCCGCGGTGAACCGCATCCTGTCGGGATCCGTCGGGCGCAACCTGGGCCTCGTCGTCGCCCTGCTGCTGATCGTCGTGGTCGGCATCGCGACGGCGCCCGACACGTTCGCGAACCTCAACAACGCGCTCACGATCCTGCGGCAGGCGTCAGTCATCCGCGTCATCGCGGTCGGCATGACGTTCGTCATCATCTCGAGCGGCATCGACCTGTCGGTCGGATCGGTCATGGGCCTCGCCTCGGTCGCGGCCACGATCGCGGCGGTGCAGGACGTCGTCGAGCAGAGCCACTGGCTCGTCATGGTCGTCATCGCGCTCGCGACGGGCCTCGTCGCTGGCCTCATCAACGGCATCGTCGTGGCCTACGGCAGGGTCGCCGCGTTCATGGCGACCCTCGCGATGATGGTCGGCGCGCGCGGCCTCGCCGAGGTGCTCGCCGCCAACCGCACGCTCGTGATCTCGGATCCCGGGTTCAAGCGGGCGCTCAACGTCGACCTGCTTGGCGTCGACGTGCTCATCTGGATCTTCGCGATCGTCGCACTCGCGGGCTGGTTCATCCTCAACCGCACGACCTTCGGCAGGCGCACCGTCGCGATCGGCGGCAACCCCGAGGCGGCGCGGCTGAGCGGCATCCGCGTCAAGCGCCACACGATGTGGCTCTACGCGCTGTCGGGGCTGTGCGCGGGCATCGCGGCGGTCATGATGCTCGGCCGCACGACGGCGGGCACGTCGACGCACGGTCTGCTCTACGAGCTCGACGCGATCGCCGCGGTCGTCGTGGGCGGCACCCTGCTCGCGGGCGGGCGCGGCACCATGACGGGCACCGTCTTCGGCGTGCTCATCTTCGCGACGCTCGGCAACGTGTTCGTGCAGAACAACCTCTCGTCGTCGGTGCAGGCGATCGCGAAGGGGGTCATCATCGTCATCGCGGTCCTGCTGCAGCAGCGCTTCGCGGCGAAGCCTGGGCGGTGATCCGGGCTTCCGCTTCCGAGCGTGCGTAACATGGCAGCTTGTCGCCGAAAGCGATGACGCCGCCCACCCCAGCGAACAGGAGGCCGCCGTGCCGGAGATCTCAGCGGACGACCGCGGGAGCGTCTCGGGGCTCTTCCAGCTGCTGCGCGACGGCGCGCCCCGCACGCGGGCCGAGCTCGCGAAGCAGACGGGGCTCGCGCGATCCACGATCGCGACGCGCGTCGACATGCTCATGCGCATGGGCCTCATCGTGCCCGTCGGCGACGGCGTCTCGACGGGTGGGCGCCCTCCCTCGCAGTTCGCGCTGAACCCGGCCGCACGCCTCGTCGTCGCGGCCGACCTCGGCGCCTCGCACGCGACCGTCGCGCTCTCCGACCTCACGGGCGCGGTCCTCGTCGAGCGCGCCGAGCCCGTCGCGATCGCGCAGGGCCCCGACGTCGTGCTCAGCTGGCTCGCCGAGAGCGCCCGCGCGCTGCTCGCCGAGATCGGCCGCGCCGAATCCGACGTCGCGGCGGTGGGCATCGGGCTGCCCGGACCCGTCGAGTTCTCGACCGGCCGCCCCTTCAACCCGCCGATCATGCCGGGCTGGGATCGCTTCGACGTGCCGGGCTGGATGCGCGAGCACTTCGACGTGCCCGTGCTCGTCGACAACGACGTGAACATCTCGGCGCTCGGCGAGCGCGCCGTCGCCTGGCACGACGTCGACCACCTCATGTTCGTCAAGGTCGCGACGGGCATCGGATCCGGCATCATCTCCGACGGCCACCTACAGCGCGGATCCCGCGGCAGCGCGGGCGACATCGGCCACGTGCGCGTCGCGCGCGGCGGCGACGCGCCCTGCACCTGCGGCAACACGGGGTGCCTCGAGGCGCTCGCGTCGGGCACGGCGATCGCGCGCTCGCTGCGCGAGGCGGGGCTCGACGCCCAGAGCGGATCCGACGTCGTCGACCTCGTCAAGCGCGGCGACCTCACGGCGATCCAGGCCGTGCGGCAGGCGGGGCGCGACATCGGCGAGGTGCTGTCGGCGTCGGTGAGCCTGCTGAACCCGTCGGTCATCGCGATCGGCGGATCCATGGCGCGCGTCGGCGAGCACCTCATCGCGGGCGTGCGCGAGGTCGTCTACACGCGGTCGATGCCGCTCGCGACCGAGCGTCTCGCGGTCGTGCAGTCGACGGCGGGCGCCGAGGCCGCCGTCATCGGCGCCGGGATCCTCGCGATCGAGCACGCCCTGTCGCCCCGCGTCGTCTCGACGAGCCTCGCGCCCACGGCGTGAGGCTCGCGAGTTCGCCCAGCGCCTGACGATTCGCCCGCGGTCTGACGATCTGGCCGGATCCGTCAGGCGGCCAGCGAATCGTCAGATGGTCGGCGACGCGAAGGCGCGGGGATCCAGCCCCTCGAGCCACGCGGCCCAGTGGGCCTTCCAGCGCTCGGCCTCCTCGGGGGTCGGCAGCTTCTCGTGCGTGACGCCGAGGCGGGTGCGCTCGCCCACGGGATCCGCTGCGAACGCCACGATGCCGACGGACGCTCCCCCGATCGACGCGTCGAACCGCAGGTTCTTGGCGGCGGGCTTCGAGCGCAGCGTCGTCGCGACCTCGCCCAGCAGCCTTGCGCGGGCGTCGTCGTCGAGCACCACGGCGCGGATCTCGTCGGCCGTTGCCTCGAGCGTGCGCACGCGCGAGATCGTGAACGTGCCGTCGGGCATCTGTCCCGGCAGCCGCAGCCCGCGGATCCGCTCGTAGCCGACCGTCACGTTCTGCGCCCACCACGCATCGACGCCCTGCTCCGCGACCCAGGCCGCGATCGCCGTGTGCCCCGCGCCGCGTCCGGGCCCGGCGTCGATCGCCTCCGCCCAGGCATCCCAGCCGCGGCCCGTCTTCGCGCGGATCGTCTCGTCGTCCACAGTCGGCTGCGCCGCCCAGCTGTCCATGTCACGACCCTACTCGCGCATGCCCTTCGCGGGGTACGGGGATTTCGCCGACGATCGGACGTTTTGGCCCGATCCGTCAGACGCTCGCCCAAACGCCAGCCCCTCGCCAAAGCGGCGCCACGCACGCGCCACCGTCGCCCACCCCGCGCGATGCGGCCGATCCGTCAGCGGCGCGCGATCGCGTCGACGAGGGCGTCGGCGGTCTCGCGCTTGGATCCCTCGGCCTCGGCGACGACGGCGTCGGACGCGTCGATCACGACGAGGTGGTTCTCGTCGCGGTCGAAGCCCTTGCCCCAGCCGACCTCGTTCGCCGCGAGCAGATCTGCGCCCTTGCGGCGGCGCTTGGCGACGGCGCGCTCCACGAGCGTCGCGTCGTCGCCCGGCGTCTCGGCAGCGAAGCCCACGATCGTCTGGCCCGCGCGACGCGAGGCGACGAGGCCCGCGAGGATGTCGGGCGTCTCGACGAGCTCGAGCGTGAGCGTGCCGCCGCGCTCCTCCTTGCGCAGCTTGACGTCGGCGACGTCGGGCAGGCGGTAGTCGGCGACCGCAGCCGCCATGACGACGACGTCGGCTTCCGCCGCGTGCTCCGTCGCGGCGCGCTCGAGCTCGTCGGTCGTCGACACCTCGACGACGCGGATCCGCGGATCCCCCGCGACGGAGGCCAGGATCGCGTCGCTCACGTTCGCGGCGAGGAGCGTCACGTCGGCGCCCCGGCGGGCCGCGGCGCGTGCGACCTCGACGCCCTGCCTGCCGCTCGAGCGGTTGCCGATGAAGCGCACGGGATCCAGCGGCTCGCGCGTGCCGCCCGCCGTCACGAGCCAGGAGCCGCGCAGGTCGCCGCCCGTGCGCTCTCGGAGCTCCCGCAGGGCGGCCTCGTGGATCTGCTCGGGCTCGGCCATGCGCCCGGGCCCGGCGTCGCCGCCCGTCAGCTCGCCCGAGACCGGCCCGACCATGCGCACGCCGCGCGTCGTGAGGGTGTCGATGTTGGCCTGCGTCGCAGGGTGCTGCCACATCTCGGTGTGCATGGCGGGGGCGATCACGACGGGCGCCGTCGTCGCGAGCAGCGTCGTGCCGAGGAGGTCGCCCGCGAGGCCTGCCGCCATCGACGCGATCGTGTTGGCCGTGGCGGGGGCGACGATCACGAGGTCGGCCTGCTGGCCGAGCGCGACGTGGCGCACCTGCGCGACGTCGTCGTGCACGCTCGTCGTGACGGGGTGGCGGCTGATCGCCTCCCACGTGGGGCGGCCGACGAAGCGCAGCGCGTCGTCGGTCGGGATCACGTGCACCTCGTGCCCGTCCTTCACGAGGAGACGCACGAGCTGAACGGTCTTGTATGCGGCGATGCCGCCTGTCACACCCACGACGACGAACATGGCTCCATCCTGTCAGCCTTCCGCGATCGTTTGTCAGGGGTGGGATCTACGCTGATCGGGATCGACATGTGCACCGCAATCCTCCGCATCCCCGAGTCCCCGTCCGACGCGATCTCGCTCCTCGCCGTGCGCGATGAAGATCCGAACCGTGCGTGGAATCCGCTCGGCGAATCGTGGCCGGAGCTGCCGGGCGTCATCGGCGTGCAGGATCGCCGCGCGGGCGGCGCGTGGCTCGCGGCGCGACCCGCGGCGGGGCGCCT
>JAJUIM010000190.1 GCA_029267645.1 Microbacterium sp. | reverse complement strand
GGCTACCAGGACTTGAACCTGGGACCTCTTCATTATCAGTGAAGCGCTCTAACCGCCTGAGCTATAGCCCCTTACCGTCTCGGGCCGTTGGCCGTCAACCTTCAAGAGAATACACCACCCGACGAACCGGATCCAACTCGCGCACGTCGCCCGGGCGTGGCGGGGTCACGAAACGCGGAGATCTCACGAGATGCGGATCGGAACACCGGATCGGATCGCGTGGCGCGAGACGCCCGCGTCGAGAAGCTCGCGCATGCGGCAGATGCCGCCCGTGCGCACGAGGTGCCGTGTGAGATCCATCCCGCAACCGTGCCGGATCCGCGCGCCGCGCGAGCGCGCAGACCCCGCGAATGGGGATGGATCCGCCGAACGCGTCGATGTGAGCGCCCTGCCCCGTCACGAAACGCGGAGATCTCAGGAGATACGGACCGGAACCCGGGATCGGATCCGCGTTTCGTGAGATCTCCGCGATCGGTGGCGCCCCGATACAACAGCGGCGGCCCGGAGCCGAAGCTCCGGGCCGCCGCTGCAAGCGAAGGTCAGTTCGCGGTGAAGCCGACGAGCAGGCCGCCCGTGATCTTCACGCACATGTTGTAGATGCCGGCCGCGACGGCGCCCATGACCGTCACGACGATGAGGTTGAGGATCGCGACGACCGAGCCGAACGCGAACACCTGCGGCAGGCCGACGGCCGCCTCGATCGAGAAGCGCCCGTCGCTGAAGCTGCCGATGAACTCATCGACCTGGCTGATGAGGCCCGTCGACTGGATCACGAGGAACACGAGGAGGAACGCCACGAGCGTGACGATCGCGATCGCGATCGCCACGAGGAACGACAGCTTCACCGCCGACCAGAAGTCGATGTAGACGAGGCGCAGGCGCACCTGCTTGGAAGAGGTCTTCTGCGCAGACTTCTTCGCGAGTTTGTCGGCTACCGTGCTCATTCGTCACCTTCGGGGGTCTCGGGAGCAGATTCTTCTGCCGATTCTTCCGTCTCGTCATCCCGCAGTCCACGCTCGCTGTTGCGGGCGATGGTGAGGATGTGGTCTCCCTTGTCGGGACGTGCGAACACGACTCCCATCGTGTCGCGGCCCTTGGCGGGCACCTCGGCAACGGCCGAGCGTACCACCTTGCCCTTGGCGAGCACGACGAGCACCTCGTCGTCCTCCTGCACCACGAGGCCGCCCGCGAGCTCGCCGCGATCGTCGTTGAGGCGCGCGACCTTGATGCCCAGGCCGCCGCGGCCCTGCTCGCGGTACTCGCCGATCGCGGTGCGCTTGGCCCAGCCGCCGTCGGTCACGGTGAACACGTAGGTGTCGGCGCGCGCGACGGACGCGCTCAGCAGCTCGTCGCCCTCGCGGAACGACATGCCCTTGACGCCCGAGGTCGAGCGGCCGAGCGGACGCAGCGACTCGTCGGACGCCGAGAACTGCAGTGACATGCCCTTGCGGCTGATGAGCATGATGTTGTCATCGCCGTTCACGAGCATGGCGTCGACGAGCTCGTCGCCCTCGCGCAGGTTGATCGCGATGATGCCGCCCTGGCGGTTCGAGTCGTACTCGCCGAGGCGCGTCTTCTTCACGAGTCCGTTGCGGGTCGCGAGCACGAGGTACTCGGTGTCCTCATAGCTCTTCAGCTCGATGACCTCGGCGATCTGCTCGTCGGGCTGCATCGCGAGCAGGTTCGCCACGTGCAGGCCCTTCGCGTCGCGCCCGGCCTCGGGCAGCTCGTACGCCTTCACGCGGTAGACGCGGCCCGTGTTTGTGAAGAACAGGATCCAGTGGTGCGTCGTCGTGACGAAGAAGTGCTCGACGACGTCGTCGGCGCGCAGCTGCGCGCCGCGCACGCCCTTGCCGCCGCGGTGCTGGCTGCGGTACAGGTCGCTGCGCGTGCGCTTGACGTAGCCCTCGCGCGTGATCGTGACGACGACCTCCTCCTCGGCGATGAGGTCCTCCATCGACACGTCGCCGTCGAACCCGTGCAGGATCTCGGTGCGCCGGTCGTCGCCGTACTTGTCGGCGATCGCCGTGAGCTCGGTCTTCACGATGTCGCGCTGGCGCTCCTCGCTCGCGATGATCTCCTTGAAGTCGGCGATCTTCGCCTCGAGCTCCTCGGCCTCGTCGACGATCTTCTGGCGCTCGAGCGCTGCCAGGCGGCGCAGCTGCATCGCGAGGATCGCGTCGGCCTGGATGTCGTCGATGTCGAGCAGGTCTTTCAGGCCCTCGCGCGCCTCGTCGACCGTGGGCGAGCGGCGGATCAGCGCGATGACCTCGTCGAGCGCGTCGAGCGCCTTGAGGTAGCCGCGCAGGATGTGCATGCGCTCCTCGGCCTTGCGCAGTCGGAACTGCGTGCGGCGCACGATCACCTCGAGCTGGTGGGCAATCCACAGCGTGATGAAGCGGTCGAGCGGCAGCGTGCGGGGCACGCCGTCGACGATCGCGAGCATGTTGGCCGAGAAGTTCGACTGCAGCTCGGTGTGCTTGTAGAGGTTGTTCAGCACGACCTTCGCGACGGCGTCGCGCTTCAGCACGATCACGAGGCGCTGGCCCGTGCGGCCCGACGTCTCGTCGCGGATGTCGGCGATGCCCTGCACGCGGCCCTCGCGCGCGAGCTCGCCGATCTTCACGGCGAGGTTGTCGGGGTTGACCTGGTAGGGCAGCTCGGTGACGACGAGGCAGGTGCGGCCCTGGATCTCCTCGACGTTCACGACGGCGCGCATGGGAATCGAGCCGCGACCCGTGCGATACGCCTCGTGGATCCCCTTGGTGCCGAGAATCTGCGCCTTCGTCGGGAAATCGGGGCCCGGGACGCGCTGCATGAGGCCCGCGAGGAGCTCCTCGCGCGGCAGCTCGGGGTGCTCGAGGGCCCACAGGGCGCCGTCCGCGACCTCGCGCAGGTTGTGCGGCGGGATGTTCGTCGCCATGCCGACCGCGATGCCGACCGATCCGTTGACGAGGAGGTTCGGGATCCTCGCCGGCAGCACGGTCGGCTCCTGCGTGCGGCCGTCGTAGTTGTCCTCGAAGTCGACCGTGTCTTCCTCGATGTCGCGCACCATCTCGAGCGCGATCTGGGCCATCTTCGTCTCGGTGTACCGCGGCGCGGCGGCGCCCTGGTTGCCGGGGGTGCCGAAGTTGCCCTGGCCGATCGCCATCGGGTAGCGCATCGACCACGGCTGCACGAGGCGCACGAGGGTGTCGTAGATCGCGCTGTCGCCGTGCGGGTGGTACTGACCCATGACCTCGCCGACGACGCGGGCGCACTTCGAGAACGACTTGTCGGGGCGGTAGCCGCCGTCGTACATGCCGTAGATCACGCGGCGGTGCACGGGCTTGAGGCCGTCGCGCACGTCGGGCAGCGCGCGCCCGATGATCACGCTCATGGCGTAGTCGAGATAGCTGCGCTGCATCTCGGACTGCAGGTCGACCTGGTCGATGCGCCCGTGGTTGTGCTCGGGGGTGGGGTCCGGACGTTGTTCGTCAGTCATGTCTTCGTCTTCCTGGCCGCGCTCGATCAGATGTCGAGGAAGCGGACGTCCTTGGCGTTGCGCTGGATGAAGCTGCGGCGCGACTCGACGTCGTCGCCCATGAGCACCGAGAAGATCTCATCGGCGGCGGCCGCGTCGTCGATCGTCACCTGGCGCAGGGTGCGCGTCTCGGGATCCATCGTCGTCTCCCACAGCTCCTCGGCGTTCATCTCGCCGAGACCCTTGTAGCGCTGCACACCGCCCTCGTTGCTCTTGGGCAGGCGCCAGCCGCGCTCGAGGCCGGCCTCGATGAAGGCATCGCGCTCGCGGTCGGAGTACACGTACTCGTGGTCGGCGTTCGTCCACTTCAGGCGGTACAGCGGCGGCATCGCGAGGAACACGTAGCCCGCCTCGATGAGCCCGCGCATGTAGCGGAACAGCAGCGTCAGCAGCAGCGTCGTGATGTGCTGGCCGTCGACGTCGGCGTCGGTCATGAGCACGACCTTGTGGTAGCGCGCCTTCTCGATGTCGAAGTCGGGGCCGATGCCCGTGCCGAAGGCCTGGATCATGGCCTGGACTTCCTTGTTGGCGAGCGCCTTGTCGAGGCGCGCGCGCTCGACGTTGAGAATCTTGCCGCGCAGCGACAGGATCGCCTGCGTCGTCGGGTTGCGGCCGTCGACGGCGGATCCGCCTGCCGAGTCTCCCTCGACGAGGAAGATCTCGGAGATCGAGGGATCCTTGCTCGTGCAGTCCTTGAGCTTGTCGGGCATCGCGGCCGACTCGAACACGCTCTTGCGGCGGGCCGTTTCGCGGGCCTTGCGGGCCGCGAGACGCGCGGAGGCG
>JAJUIM010000429.1 GCA_029267645.1 Microbacterium sp. | reverse complement strand
TTCGACGACGAGGACGACTGGGAGGACGAGCAGGATCGCGAATCGTCGCCGTTCGGCGGCGGCTGGTTCAGCTCGAGCACCGACGTGCCCGCGTCGGTCGACGACAGCGGCGAGGTCACGGTCGACCTGTCGGAGTTCTGATCTGATCGGGGGATCGCCGACACGGCGGTCCCCCGATCGCTCGCTCTGAGCTCCGCACCTACCATGGGGCGCATGCCGATCGGGGGACGAAGCAGGAAGGCGACGGCCGTCGCGACGATCGTGATCCTCGCCGTCGTGGGGCTTCTCACGTGGGCGGCGTGGCCGTTCTGGCCGGTCGTGGGCGACTGGCTCACGGGCATCTTCTTCGGCTTCTTCGACTGGCTGCGATCGCTCACGCCCGCATAGCCCGCGGATCCGGCGCGCCCGCGCGTCGCGGCACGCGGCGAGGCGCACGGATGGCCGGGTCGCGTCACGTTATCCTCTGGCGGGAGGGGAGAGGCCCCGTCCGTGAGGAGTGCGTGCCATGAGTGACGCCCAGGGTTCGAGGAACGACGGCGACGAGCCCGTCGAGGAGCAGGCCGGCGCCGCTCCGGAGTCCGACGCCGCGTCTGCCTCCGCGCAGACGCCCGGCCCCGAGGGGGACGCCCCCAAGATCGACTTCGGCGCCGATGAGGCGACCGGACCCGCCGACGCGACCGTCGGGCCCGACGCCGCGGCTCCAGCCGAGGGATCCGGCGAGGCGGCCCAGGTGCCGACCTGGCGCCGCGAGGGCGGTTTCGACGCCGCGCGCCGCGACGACACGGGCGACGATCCCGAGGAGGCGCCCGCCACGCTCGGCGCCGACGCGGCCGCGCCCGCGCCCGCCAGGGGATCCGATCTCGCCGCCGACCGCTCGGCCGCCGACGCGACGGTCAGCCCCGACGCCGCAGCGCCGGGCGATCCCGCCGCCGTGCAGCCCGCGGGCGACCCGACTGACGACGACCCCGCCGAGGAGGAGCCCGACTACGAGGCGCTCGCCGCGGAGCTCGATCGCCTCGAGGCCGAGACGGCCGCAGCGGCGCCCGTCGCACCCGGCGCGCGCGAGCCCGAGCCGACCGACACGGCGGATCCGTGGTTCGAGCCCGCCCAGACCCAGACCTTCACGGCGAGCGACGCCGAGGCCGAGCAGGCGGCCGGCGAGACGCGCGTGATCGACGAGCCCGCCTCGGTCACGGCGAGCGAGCCGACCGCGCACGCCGCGCCCGCGCCGTCGCCCGGCCCGATCTTCGTGCAGGCGCCCGAGCCTCCCCGCAAGCGCGGCAACCGCGGTGCGGCGGGCCTCATCGGCCTGCCCGCGGCCGTCGTGTTCGGACTGCTGTTCGCGGGTGTGTCGTACCTGTGGCAGCTGTTCATCCAGGCCACGACCGGCGCGGGCGTGCTCGAGCCCGTGGCGTTCGCGACCGAGGTGCTGGCACAGCCGCCGTTCTGGTTCACGGTCGTCGCATTCTGGCTCGCGTTCTGGCTGCTCGGCGTCTTCGTCAACCGCGCCCGCTGGTGGGCATGGACGGTGCTCGGCCTCATCGTTGCGCTGCTCACCTACGTCGGCCACCTCGGCGGCGTCTTCCTCGACGCGCCGTTCTGGAACCTCACGGCCGCCGAGGGCACGCAGCTGCTCGTCAACTCGGTCTTCACGCCGATGGCGCTCGTGTCGGTGATCCTCTCGCGCGAGGTCACGATCTGGTTCGGCGCCTGGGTCTCGCGCCGCGGCCAGCGCATCACGAAGCTCAACGCCGAGGAGCGCGAGGAGTACGACCGCCTCATGGCCGACGGGCCGAAGGCGCCCGACAACGCCTGATCGCGC
>JAJUIM010000269.1 GCA_029267645.1 Microbacterium sp. | reverse complement strand
GCGATGCTGTCCTCCGATCTGCAGTCCCGTATCGTCGCCGACTCGCGTGATCGCGTCGCGTGGCTGCGGGCGCGGTCGCAGGGAATCACGGCGACCGACGTCGCGCACCTCTCGACGCCTGCGTCGGTGCTGCGCGCTGCGAAGCACAAGCTGCAGCCCTCGAGCTTCTCGGGCAACGCGTACACCGATCACGGCCGTCGCCGCGAGCCCGAGATCGCGTCGTGGGTCGAGAAGGAGCACGGGATCCTGCCGTCGACCGCGCTGTTCCGCGCCGAGGTCGAGAAGCGCCACCTCGCGACGCCCGACGGTATCGTCGAGGACGCCGAGGGGCGTATCCTCCTCGCCGAGATCAAGACGACGAACAAGCCGTGGCGCACGATCCCGCGCCACTACCTGCGCCAGGTCTGGTGGCAGCAGCATGTGCTGGGCGCCGAGCGCACGCTGTTCGCGTGGGAGGAGCACCGCGACTTCCGCCCGCTGCACGACGAGCCGAAGTGCGTGTGGATCGATCGCGACGAGCAGGAGATCGAGAACCTCGTCGGGCTCGCGACGGCGCTCATCGACGAGCTCTACCGCCTCACGACGGGCCAGAAGGTGCCGACCGGATCCCTCACGCCGCGCGAGCAGGCGATGCTGCGCGCCGCGACGCAGGACGCCTACCGCGCGCTGGCGCTCATCGACTGACGGTGGATCCGCCGGCGCGGGGCCGACGCGGTCTCCTCCGCGCCGACCCCTCGCCTCAGCGCCGCTTCCGGTTCTTCGGCAGCTGCACGTTCTCGGTGACGGCGAGGCGACCGACGCCGGCCGTCTGGTCATGGCTCACCTCGTCGCGGATCGTGCGCACGGTCTCGGTGTCGGTGCCGACCGACTTCAGCTCGTGCACGAGCTGCTCGAGCTCCGCGCCGCCCGCCATCATGCTCGTGAGCTCCTCGAGCGAGATCTCCGCCTTCTCGTGGTAGCCGATGCTCTGGCCCCGCTTGAGCAGCAGGAACCGGTCGCCCACGGGATAGGCGTGGTGGGGGTTGTGCGTGATGAAGATCACCCCGAGGCCGCGCTCGCGCGCCTGCACGATGTAGCGCAGCACGACGCCCGACTGCTTCACCCCGAGCGCCGCGGTCGGCTCGTCGAGGATCAGCACCTTGGCGCCGAAGTGGACGGCGCGCGCGATCGCGACGCACTGGCGCTCGCCGCCGGACAGCGTGCCGATGGGCTGGTCGACGTCGCGCAGATCGATGCCCATGTCGAGCAGCTCCTGCTTCGCGACCCTCCGCATGGCGTCGACGTCGAGCCGCGCGAACGGGCCCCATCCCTTGGTCATCTCGGAGCCGAGGAAGAAGTTGCGCCAGACGGGCATGAGGGGAGCGACGGCCAGATCCTGGTACACCGTCGCGATGCCGCGATCGAGCGCCTCGCGCGGCGACGAGAACCGCACGGCCTCGCCCTCCACCTCGTAGCTGCCCTCGTCGTGCGGGTGCAGCCCCGCGATGATCTTGATGAGCGTCGACTTGCCGGCGCCGTTGTCGCCGAGCACGCACATCACCTCGCCCGATCCGACCTGCAGGCTCACGTCGCGCAGCGCGATGATGTTGCCGTAGTGCTTGCCCGCGCTCTTCAGCTCGATCAGCGGGGCTGCCGTCGTCGTCTCGTTCATCGTTTCCCTCCTCGCGCGGCGCGTCGCTGCAGCGTGAAGTTCAGCACGGTCGCCCCGAGCAGCATCGCCCCGAGGAAGAACTTCAGCCAGTCGGGGTTCCACTCCGCGTAGACGACGCCCTTGAGCGCCATGCCGTAGATGAGCGCGCCGATCGCGCCGCCGATCGCGCTTCCGTAGCCGCCTGTCATGAGGCAGCCGCCGACGACCGCGGCGATGATGTAGAGGAACTCGTTGCCGATGCCCTCGCCCGACTGCACCGTCTTGAACGCGAAGAGCTGGTGCATGCCGAGCAGCCACGCGCAGAAGCCGACCCCCATGTAGAGACCGATCTTCGTGCGCACGACGGGCACGCCGACCGCGCGCGCCGCGTCCGGGGCGCCGCCGGAGGCGAAGATCCAGTTGCCGACCTTCGTGCGGCCGAGGATCCACGTCGCGATCGCGACGAGGACGATCCAGTACAGGACCGTGATCTTCACGCGCACGCCGAAGATCGGCAGGTCGGCGGCGAAGACCGCTGCCGCTGACTCGAACCCGGGCCAGCGGGCGATCGACGGCGCGGCCACGGCGCCCGTGATGAGGCGCGTGATGCCGAGGTTGAGGCCCGTGAGCATGAAGAACGTCGCGAGCGTGACGATGAAGCTCGACAGCTTGGTCTTCGTCAGGAGCCAGCCGTTGAGGAAGCCGACGCCGAGCGCGAAGACGAGGCTGACCGCCACCCCCGCCCACACGTTCGTCCCGAACCAGTAGAGGAAGAGCGAGCCGGAGAGGGCGGCCGAGACGACGCCCACGCCGGCGGAGAGGTCGACCTCGCCGCCGATCATGAGCAGCGAGACGCCGACGGCCATGATGCCGACGGTCGATGCGCCGTAGAGGATCGTCGCGATCGAATCGGGCTGGGTGAACTGCGGAGAGACGGAGGCGAAGAGGATCGCGAGCACGAGCGCTGCGGCGGTCGCGCCGGCCTCGGGCTTCGTGAAGAGCCTCACGAACCAGGAGGTCCTCGCCACCCGCTCGTCCCTCGGAGGAGCGGCGGTAGTGGTCATGATGGTCTACTCGTCCTCGCCGCCCTCGAACTGCGCGGCGACCGTGTCGAGGTTCTCCTCCGTGATGACGGAGGGGCCCGTCAGCACCGCCTGGCCGCCGCCGAGCACGTAGCCGCCCTCGCTGTAGAGGCGCACGGCCTCGACGCTCGAGTAGCCCTGCAGCCACGGCTGCTGGTCGGAGGCGAACACGATGTCGCCGGCCCCGATGGCGTCGAAGACGTCGGCGTTGAGGTCGGTCGTCGCGAGCCGCGCATCGCTGCCGGCATCCGCGACCGCGTCGATTGCGGTCATCGCGAAGGGCGCGCCGAGCGTCACGACGAAGTCGATGTCGGCGTTCGTCTGCAGCTTGGAGGTGATGGTCGATGCGACGTTCGTCATGTCCTGCCCGTTGACGTAGAGCACCTCGGACTGTCCCTCGTACGTGTCGGCGAGGCCCTCGCATCGCGACTCGAGCCCGACGTGACCCTGCTCCTGG
>JAJUIM010000403.1 GCA_029267645.1 Microbacterium sp. | reverse complement strand
CAGCGGCCGCGCCGCAACGAGACGGCGGCGGGCTGGGTCCTCACCCCCGTCGTGCTCCGCGCGCGGCGGGGTTGACCGCTCCTACGCTCGCGGTTCCGAACGGAAGATCGGCACCGTGCCCGCGCGTGAGCGGTTCCCGAGTACGACGGCGAGGATCCCGAGGCCGAGCGTCGACGTGAGGAACCCGAGGGTGCCGAATCCGGATGCGATGCCGGGTGCCTCGAGAAGCGTCGTCGGAGACGCGGTGCCGATCACCTGCGGAACCGCCCACAGCACGCACTGGACGCCGAGCGCGCAGAGCGGCGCCCAGTTCCAAGGCAGCGGCACCGTGCGTGTGCGTGCCACCATCGCCGCGGCGATGAGGCCGAGGATCACCGGGACGATCGCGGACGCGTACCACCAGACGCGCCAGGCACCGGCCTCCTCGGGGCCGTCAGGGGCGGCGATCAGCCCCATGACCGTCGAGAACGCCGGCCAAAGGGCGACGGCAGCGCACGCCGCGACGCCGAGTGCGCCGCGAGCGACGACGCTGCTCTCGCGATCCTTCCCGACGGCGAGCGTGAGCACCGCGACCGCCCAGAGTGCATCCGCCAAGAGCGTCAGGCCGGTGATCGTGCCGGGTGTCCCGAGGACCGCCAGACGAAGGACGCCGACGACGCCGCAGGCGATGAGCCCGATTCCGCCGGCCAGCCAGGTCATTCTCCGTCCGCGCATTCAGCCACGCTATCGAAGCGGAGCGCGCGCGGCGGGGCTGACCCCCTTCAGAACCGCCGGGCGAGGACCCGCGCCGTGGCGCCTGTGCCCGCCTCGGCGACGCTTCGCGGGCGGCCCTCGGCGACGATGCGGCCGCCGTCGGGGCCGGGGCCCGGGCCGAGGTCGATGAGCCAGTCGCTCCCGGCCGCGAGCTCCATGTTGTGATCGGCCATGACGATGGTGTCGCCCTCGTCGACGATCTGGCGGAACAGGGCGCCGAGCACGCGGGCGTCGGTCGGGTGCAGGCCGTTCGCGGGCTCGTCGAGGATCAGCAGCGAGCGTTCGCGGCGCTTGCGGGCGCGCAGCGCGGCCGCAAGGCGGAGGCGCTGCGCCTCGCCGCCCGAGAGCGTGGATGACGACTGGCCGAGCAGCAGCCCGCCGAGGCCCACGCGCTGGAGCGCCTCGAAATGCGCCGTCGCGCGCAGCGGCTCGGCGAACCGCTCGGCGGCCTCGTCGATCGACAGGCCGAGCACGTCGGCGATCGTGAGGTCGTCGACCGTGATCTCGAGGGTGTCGGGCGTGAAGCGCCGCCCCTCGCACTCGGGGCACGTGCCGCTCGAGGCCGGCAGGTGCACGAGGTCGATCGTGATCTCACCGAGCCCCTCGCAGCGCGGACAGCGGCCCGTCGGGGTGTTGAACGAGAAGCGCGACGCGGTGTATCCACGCTCGCGCGCCTCCGGCGTCTTCGCGAAGAGCGAGCGGATCCGATCGAAGATCCCGAGATACGTGCCGATCACGCTGCGCGGCGAGCGGCCGATCATGCTCTGGTCGAAGCTCACGACGCGGTCGAACGCCTCGAGCCCCGTCGCGGACGCGCGCGCGAGTTCGTCGCCGCTCGCGACGGCCTGGGGCGCGTCGTCTTCCAGCAGCGCGCCGGCGCCAGATCCGCGCACGAGCGCCGCGACCGATCGCAGCAGCGAGCTCTTCCCGGATCCCGAGACGCCCGTCACGGTCGTGAGCGCGCCGAGGGGGACGGCGACCGACACATCGTCGAGGTTGTTCGCCGACAGGCCCGCGAACCGCGCCCAGCCGGCGAATTCGCGCGGATCCCGCCACGGCGAACCGACGGGATCGTTGCGCAGGCGGTCGCCCGTGGATCCCTCGCCCGCGACGGCGTCGCGCACGGAGCCGGCGTACATGACCTGGCCGCCGTGGGATCCGCCGCCAGGGCCCAGCTCGATGACCCAGTCGCACCGTCGCACGAGCTCCATGTCGTGCTCGACGAGCACGACCGTGTTGCCCGCGTCGCGCAGCTGCTCGATGAAGCGGAAGAGGTGATCGGTGT
>JAJUIM010000337.1 GCA_029267645.1 Microbacterium sp. | reverse complement strand
GAACGCGTGTTTGTCGATGTGGTTGACGTAGTCGGCGGGCGAGAGCACCTCCGACTCGTCGATGTAGTCGACGCCCAGCTCCTGCAGCACCTGCGCCTCGACGAAGTGCCCGATTCGCGCCTTCGCCATGACGGGGATCTCGACGGCGCCGATGATCGCGTCGATGAGGTCCGGATCGCTCATGCGCGCGACGCCGCCCTGCGCCCGGATGTCGGCCGGCACGCGCTCGAGCGCCATGACGGCGACGGCGCCCGCGTCCTCCGCGATCTTCGCCTGCTCGGGCGTGACGACGTCCATGATCACGCCGCCCTTCAGCATCTCGGCGAGCCCGCGCCCCACGCGCGCGCTCTCGGTCTCGGCGATTCCTGACACGATTCCTCCTGGCGTCGAATTGGCCTAGGCCATTATGCGGCCGTGCGCCAGTGTACGCCCCCGCGGCGTGCGAGAATCGACCACGATGTCACACGACGACACCCTGGCCGGCATCCGCGGGTCGACCGCCGCGGAGATCGCCGCGAGCGTCCGCGCGCTCATCGAACGCGGCGACCTCGCTCCGCGTGACGCGCTGCCGCCCGTGCGGGCACTCGCCGAACGACTCGGCGTGAACCGCAACACGACCGTCGCGGCCTACCGCCTCCTCGCCTCCTCGGGGCTCGTCGAGAGCCACGGCCGCGCGGGAACGCGCGTCGCGGCGGCCGAGCTCGGTGCGGCGGAGGGATCCTCCCCCGACACGTCACTCGCCGACGTCGGCGCCGGCAACCCGGATCCGCGCTTCATCCCCGACCCGCAGGCGGCGCTCTCCGCGCTCGCGGGCCGTCCCGTGCTGTACGGCGCGCCCGTCATGGACGAGGGCCTCGAGCGCTGGGCGCGCGAGCACCTCGGACCGGACCTTCGCGTGCCCGCGCGCGACGTCGCGATCACCGTGACCGGCGGCGCGGCCGACGCGCTGGAACGCCTGTTCACGGCGATGCTCGCGCCCGGCGACGCCGTCGCGATCGAGGATCCGGGCTTCCTCACGGGGATCCACACGCTGCGCGTCGGCGGCTATCGCGCCGTGCCGGTTCCCGTCGACGAGGAGGGCATGACCGTCGAGGGGCTCGAGGCAGCGCTCGAGCAGGGCGTGCGGGCCGTCGTCTGCACGCCGCGCGCGCAGAACCCGACGGGCGCCTCGCTATCGGCGCGCCGCGCGGTCGCGCTGCGGCGCGCGCTCGCCGACCACCCCTATGTGCTCGTGGTCGAGGACGACCACTTCTCGCTGCTCTCGCGCCGCCCGCACCGCTCGATCATCGGCGCGAGGCACAGGCGCTGGGCGCTCGTGCGCTCGGTGTCGAAGTTCCTCGGCCCCGACATGAGCATCGCGCTCGTCGCGTCGGATCTCACGACCGCCGAACGGCTCGGCATGCGCCTGCGCCCCGGCACGACGTGGGTGAGCCACCTGCTGCAGCGCCTCGCGCTCGCGCTGCTCGACGATGACTCGGCCCGCGCTCGCATCGCCAAGGCCCGCGAGCACTACGCGGAGCGGAACGACGCCTTCCGCGCGGCACTCGCGCGGGTCGGCATCGACTGCCCGCCCGGCGACGGGCTCAACGTGTGGGTCCCCGTCGCTCGTCCCGCCCGAGAGGTCGCGGAGCGCCTGCGCGGCGAGGGCTGGATCGCGCGCCCCGAGGACGAGTTCCGCGTCGGGTCGCGGGCGGATCCGTCGTCACACCTGCGCGTGACGGCGCACCACCTCGACGACGACGCGCAGCAGCGGCTTGCCGCCGCCGTCGCGGTCGCTCAGGAGGCGTGACCCGGCCACGCCTCCGCGAGCGTGCGGCGCACGTCGCCGAGCAGCTGCGGCAGCGCCTTCGTGCGCGCGATGACGGGGAAGAAGTTCGCGTCGCTCGTCCACCGGGGCACGATGTGCTGGTGCAGGTGCTCCTCGATGCCGGCGCCCGCGACCTCGCCCTGGTTCATGCCGATGTTGAACCCGTCGCAGCGCGACGTCTGGCGCAGCACGCGCATCGCGACCTTCGTGAGGTGCGCGATCTCGGCCGTCTCCTCCGTCGTCGCCTCGTCGTACAGGCCGACGTGGCGGTAGGGGCAGATGAGCAGGTGGCCCGAGTTGTAGGGGAACAAGTTCAGCGCGACGAACGCGTGCTCGCCGCGATGCACGATGAGGCCGTCCTCGTCGGACTTGCGCGGGTTCGCGCAGAACGGGCATCCGCTGCCGCGGTTCGCGTCGGCCCCCGCCTGGATGTAGGCCATGCGGTGGGGCGTCCACAGCCGCTGGAACGCATCGGGGACGCCCCCGAGCTCGCTCGCGGGCTCGAGCTTCGCGAACTCCTCGCGCGGATCCGTCATACGGCGTCTCCGTCGGTCAGCACGAGCACCTTGTCGTCGATGAGGCGACGCACGAGCGCGACGGCCTCGTCGACCGGCACGCCGTTGCGCTGGGTGCCGTCGCGGAAGCGGAACGAGACGGTGCCGGCCGAACGGTCCTGCTCGCCCGCGATGAGGATGAGCGGCACCT
>JAJUIM010000383.1 GCA_029267645.1 Microbacterium sp. | reverse complement strand
TACAACGGCCACCGCGAGAAGATGCGCGTGATCGGCAAGGAGGATCTGCTCGAGCCGCTCAACCGCCAGGCGCTGCGGATCGCGCGCGAGGTCGCCGACCGGGTGCCCGGCAACCTCGTGGCCGGCAACATCTCGAACACGAACATCTGGGATCCGAACGACGCGGCCGCGCAGCGCGAGGTGCGCGGCATGTTCGAGGAGATGGTCGGCTGGGCCGTCGAGGAGGGCGCCGACATCATCGTCGCCGAGACGTTCTACTACGCGGGCGAGGCGCTCGCGGCGCTCGAGGTCGCGAAGGCGAGCGGCCTGCCCGTCGTGGCGACGCTCGCGCCCATGGCGGCGAACGAGATGAGCGAGGGCGTGAGCATCGTCGAGACGGCGCAGCGGCTCGAGCAGGGCGGCGCCGACGTCGTGGGCCTCAACTGCTTCCGCGGGCCGGACACGCTGCTGCCGCACCTGCGCGAGATCCGCGCCGCCGTGTCGACGCACGTCGCCGCGCTGCCCGTGCCGTACCGCACGACGCCCGAGGAGCCGACGTTCTTCAACCTGTCCGACGTGCGCGCCTCCGTGCCGTCGCCGCACGGCCGCACGTTCCCCACGGCGCTCGACCCGCTGTACGCGAACCGCTACGAGATCCGCCGCTTCGCGGAGGAGGCGCACGCGCTCGGCGTGAACTACCTCGGCGTGTGCTGCGGCGCCTCGCCCGTGCACATCCGCGAGGTCGCGGAGGCCGTCGGCCGCACGACGACCGCGAGCCGGTTCAGCGAGAACATGGCGAACCACTTCATGTACGGCACGAACGAGCGCCTGCCCGAGCACATCAAGGGCCTCGGCGCGACGGCGTGACGCGGCGCGCGGTCGCGAGAGAATGAGCGCATGCCCGCCTCCTCTCGCGACCGCCCCACGATCCGCGACGTCGCGGCGCACGCCGGCGTGTCGAAGTCGCTCGTGTCGCTGCTGTTCTCGGGCGGGAGCGTCAGCGCCGAGCGGCGTGAGCGGATCCTCGCCTCGGCGCGCGAGCTCGGCTACCGGCCGAACCTGACGGCCCGCACGCTGTCGGCGTCGGACGGCGGATTCACGGGGATCCTCGTCGCCGACCTGCACAACACAGTCTTCGCCGAGGTCGTCGATGCGGCACGCGCCGAGCTGTCCCACGAGGGGCGCGCGGCGCTCCTCACCTCGGCGCTGCTGCGCGACCCCGACGGCGAGCCGCGGCTCGACGAGCGGGCGCTCGAGATCTTCCGCGACCTGCGGCCGCGGAGCGTGCTCGTGGTCGGATCCATCCCCGACCTGCCCGCGCTCGTCGACCTCATCGAGGGCACGCCGCTCGTCGTCGCGAGCGCCGTCGCGGAGGGGCTCGCGCCCGCCGCGACCGTGCATTCCGACGAGCAGGCGGGCATGGCGCTCGCCGTGTCGCATCTCGTCGAGCGCGGCCACTCGCGGATCGCGCACGTCGGCGGGCGGGGCGGCGAGGTCGCCGTGCGCCGAGAGCGGGCGTACGCGCGGGCGATGGCGGATTCGGGCCTCGGCGACGCGGCCCGCGTCGCGCCGTCCGACTACACGGAGCGCGGCGGGTATCGCGCGGCCGCCGCCCTACTGGATCAGGCGGATCCCCCGACGGGCGTCGTCGCCGTCAACGACATGGCGGCGATCGGTGTGCTCGCGGCGGCGGCCGAGCGCGGCGTGCGCCTCGCTGTCACCGGCTACGACAACACGGCCCTGTCGGCGCTGCGCCAGATCGACCTCACGAGCGTGGATCCCCGCAACGCCGAGATCGGCGCGCAGGCGGCGCGCCGGATCATCCAGGCGGAGGACGGCGGCGACGACGCGGGCGAGATCCTCGTCGCGCCCCGCCTCGTCGCGCGCGCCTCGACGTCCTGACGCGCTTGACGTCGTGTGCGCGCGGCCGTAGATTGGACCGGTCCAGATCGCCCGAGATCAGCGCAGCGTCGCGACACCTCCGGGGCGCGCGCGTTCGGCCCGCGGAAGAGAGAACGACATGACCGACGCCCCAACGACGCCCCGCACGCTCGGGGTCGGCCTCATCAGCGTGGGCTGGATGGGCCGCCTGCACAGCCGCGCCTACACGGCCCTCCCCCACGTCTACCCCGAGCTCGGCGTCGCGCCGCGCCTCGTGCAGGCCGCCGACACGGCCGAGGCCGGGCGC
>JAJUIM010000134.1 GCA_029267645.1 Microbacterium sp. | reverse complement strand
CGCGACGTCTTCGGCCCCGTCGCGATCGCCGCCGTCATCGTCATCATCTGCTATCCGATCGGCCCCGCGATCGCCCGCACGGGCGCCCCGCGCTGGGTCGGCACGGTCGGCGTGATCCTGCTGTCGTACGTCGTGCTCGCCGTGCTCGCGCTGCTGCTGGCCTTCGCCGTGACCGAGTTCATCCGCCTCGTCACCGACCTCGTGCCCGAGTTCACGCGCATGACGCAGGACGTCTACGCCTGGCTCGAGGATCTCGGCGTCAACGCCATGATCGGCAGCCAGCTGTCGTCGATCTTCAGCACCTCGACGATCATCAGCACCGCGACGTCGATGTCGTCGAGCGTCATCGGCGTCGTCATGACGTTCTTCTTCGTGCTCGCCTACGTCATCTTCATGGGCGTCGACGCCTCGCGCTACGCGCGGGCCGAGCGGGCGTTCGGGCCCTCGATCCGCCCCGTCGTCGACCGCATGCGCGCCTACTGCGCGGGCGTCCGGCGCTACTTCGTCGTCAACGCCTCGTTCGGCCTCATCGTCGCCGTCATCGACGCCGTGGCGCTGTACTTCCTCGACGTGCCCGCGCCGCTCGTGTGGGGCATCCTCTCGTTCGTCACGAACTTCATCCCCAACATCGGCTTCGTCTTGGGCCTCGTGCCGCCCGCCGTGCTCGCGCTCGTCACGAACGACTGGGTCACGGCCCTCATCGTCGTCGGCGTCTACATCGTCGCGAACGTCACGTTGCAGGTCATGATCCAGCCGAAGTTCGTGAGCGACGCCGTGGGCCTGACCCTCACGCTGAGCTTCTTCTCGGTCGTGTTCTGGACCTTCGTGATCGGTCCGCTCGGTGCGATCCTTGCCGTCCCGCTCACGCTGCTCGTACGCGCGCTCGTGCTCGAATCGGATCCCTCGGCGCGCTGGCTGCGCTGGCTCTCGGGCGACGACGACGCGGCGAAGGAGGCGCCCCCGGCCTGATCCGGAACTCACGGGCACCCCGCACCGCGCGGTGCGAAGATGGATCCATGGCCGTCACGGATGCCCCCCTCGTCGCCGCGCTGACGGGCGCGCGCCCCGACACGACCCCGATCTGGTTCATGCGACAGGCGGGCAGGTCGCTGCCCGAGTACCGCGAGCTGCGCGTCGGCACGCGCATGCTCGACGCGTGCCTCGACCCCGCCATGGCGTCGGAGATCACGCTGCAGCCCGTGCGCCGCCACGGCGTCGACGCGGCGGTGTTCTTCAGCGACATCGTCGTGCCGCTGAAGCTCGCGGGCGTCGACGTCGAGATCGTCGCGGGCAAGGGCCCCGTGTTCGCCGAGCCCGTGCGCACGGCCGACGACGTCGCGCGCATCACGCAGATCCCCGCGTCGGCGATCGCCGAGCGTGCCGAGCCGATCCGCGAGGCCGTGCGCCTCACGAACGCCGAGCTCGAGCCGCAGGGCACGCCCCTCATCGGATTCGCGGGCGCTCCCTTCACGCTCGCCGCCTACCTCGTCGAGGGCGGCCCGTCGAAGGAGCACATGCGCGCTCGGGCCATGATGCACGCCGACCCTGCGACCTGGAACCGCCTGGCGGGCTGGCTCGCCGAGATCTCGGCCGCGTTCCTCGGCGCGCAAGTCGAGGCGGGCGCCGCGGCCGTGCAGCTCTTCGACTCGTGGGCGGGATCGCTCTCGCCCGCCGACTACCGCGAGTTCGTCGCGCCCCATTCGGCGCGCGCGCTCGAGGGCGCCGCCGGCGTGCCGCGGATCCACTTCGGCGTCGGCACGGGTCCCTTCCTCGCCGACATGCGCCTCGGCGGCATCGCCGACGCGGTCGGCGTCGACTGGCGCCTGCCGCTCGATGAGGCGGCCGAGATCGTGGGCCCCGAGACGACGCTGCAGGGCAACATCGACCCCGCCATGCTGCAGGCGCCGTGGGAGGTGCTCGAGGCGCACGTGCGCGACGTCGTCGAGCGCGGCCGCGCCGCCCGCGCGCACGTCGTGAACCTCGGCCACGGCGTGCCGCCCGAGACGGACCCCGCGGTCCTCACCCGCATCGTCGAGCTCGTGCACTCGCTGTGAGCGACGACGTGGACGGCGCGGCTCCCTACGACCTCGGCGACCTGCACGAGCGCGCGCAGGGCAGCCGCATCGTCGTGATCGGCGCGGGCGCGGGGGGCCTCGTCGCGGCGCGCGAGATCGCGAAGCTCGACATCGGCGTGACGGTCGTCGACGCCGCCTCGCGCCCGGGCGGCGCGATCCGCTCGGCCGAGGTCGCGGGCATCCCGCTCGACCTCGGCGCCGAGAGCTTCGCGACCCGCGGCGGCCACGTCGCGAAGCTCGTCGACGAGCTGGGGCTCGCCGACCGCGTCGTGGATCCCGGCACCGGCGCGGGCGGCGCCTGGGTCGCGGGCGTTCCCGGCATCGGCGCCGCGCCGCTGCCCGCGGGCGGCGTGCTCGGGATCCCCGGCAACCCCTTCGCGGACGACGTGCGCCGCGTCATCGGGTGGCGCGGCGCGTGGCGGGCCTACCTCGACCGCGTGCGCCCCGTACTCACGATCGGCCACGCCCACTCGCTCGGCGCGCTCGTGCGCTCGCGCATGGGATCGCGCGTGCTCGACCGCCTCGTCGCCCCCGTCACGACCGGCGTCTACTCGGCGTCGGCCGAGGACATCGACCCCGACATCGCGGCTCCCGGCCTGAACCAGGCGCTCACGCGCGCGGGCTCGCTCTCGGGCGCCGTGCTCTCGCTCGCTGAGAAGCGCAAGGCCGCCCCTGGCGGCGCCGTGCGAGGCCTGCGCGGCGGCATGGCGACGCTCACCGACGCGCTCGCCGCGGCCGTCGAGGAGGCGGGCGGCGAGGTGCGCCTCGGCGCGCCCGCGACGCGGATCCTCGAAGACGGCGACGGCTGGCTCGTCGAGATCGAGGGCGAGGACGGCCCCGAGACGATCGCCGCCGACGGCGTGATCGTCGCGACCGAGGAGCGCCCCGCCCGCCGCCTGCTCGCGCCGCACGCGGAGGGCCTCGCCGAGGATCCGCCCGTGCCGGGGCCCTCGGTCACGGTCATCACGCTCGTTGTGCAGAGCCCCGAGCTCGACGCCAAACCGCGCGGCACCGGCGTGCTCACGGTGCCCGGATCGCACCGCGCGAAGGCGCTCACGCACTCGACCGCGAAGTGGCAGTGGGTGGCCGAGCAGATGGAGCCCGGCGTGCACGCCGTGCGCGTGTCGTTCGGCAGCGCAGAGGAGCCGCCCGCGACCGACGGCCTCGACGACGCGGCGGCCGCATCGCTCGCGCTGTCGGAGGCGTCCGACCTGCTCGGCACCCCCCTTGCGCCCGAGCAGCTGCTCGGGTACCGCGTCGAGCGATTCGACCAGTCGCAGCCCGCCGCGACCTTCGGCCAGGCCGAGGCGACGCGCCAAGCGCGCGACGCGATCCGCGCGGTTCCGCGGATCGGCGCGGTCGGCGCCTGGCTCGCGGGCACGGGCCTCGCGCAGGTGGTGCCCGACGCGATCGCCGAGGCCGACCGCGTGCGCCGCGCCGTCCTGTTTTCCGAATGACGACGAGGACTGCACCATTCCGCACGAGGAATGTAACGTAGACCACGCTGCAGCTCATCGACTACGGAGGGTTCCCATGCGAGGAAAGATCGGGCTGGTCGTCGGCCTAGGCGTCGGCTACGTGCTGGGCACGCGCGCAGGGCGTGCGCGCTACGAGCAGATCAAGGCGCAGGCCGAGAAGGTGTGGGAGCTCGAGCCCGTGCAGAAGCAGGTGGGCCGGGCGAAGGAGTTCGCCCAGACGAGCGCCATGGCCGTGCCGCGCGTCGCGTGGGCCGGCCTCGTGAAGGTCGTGCAGACCGTGTCGAACACGCAGGGCACGCCGGGGCAGAAGGTCGACGCCGCGACGGAGGCTGCCTCCGAAGCCGCGCGCGACGTGAAGAAGGCGGCCGACTGATGGCCGGCGACGCGCACAAGGCCTCGCCGCTGCGCGACCGGGCCGACGACAGCCTCTTCTCGCTCATCGGCGACGTCCCGGAGCTCGTGAAGAACCTCGTCTCGGCCGAGCTCGAGGCGATCAAGAAGTACGTCGGGCAGCTCGTCAAGCACGGCGGCTGGACCGCGATCTTCGCGATCGCGGCGCTGTTCTTCCTGTTCTGGACGATCCCCGCGTTCCTGGCGTTCCTCATCATCCTGCTCGACCTGTGGATGCCGCTGTGGGCCTCGGCGCTCATCGTGCTCGGCATCGGCGTCGTCATGATCGCGGTGTGCGGCCTGTGGGCCTACGTGCGCCACGTGCGCGCCATCATGAAGCTCGAGAGCCCGGGCGCCGCGGCCAAGGCCGACGCGGCCATCGTGAAGGAGTTCGCGGATGAGTTCTGAGCAGTCGTCGCCCACGGTCGTGCCGAGCGGCATCTCCGACCCCGTGCAGCTCGCGCGGGCCGAGCTCAAGGCCGCGCTCGCCGCGATCGAGATCAAGGCGAACTACCCCAAGCGCATCCGCAAGGCGACCGACCGTGCGATCGCGAAGGCCCGATCCGTCGCGGACGAGCAGCCGGGCGTCGCGCTCGGCGCCATCGTCGTGGGCGCCGCGGCGGTCGGATCCGCCGTGTGGGGCCTCGCGCGCCTGATCTCCCGCTGACCCTGCGCCCCGCGGGGCCAGGGAAGTCCCTGGTCGCGAGGGTTCGCGGGGGATTCCCCGGGAGGATTCGCCGCGGGCGCGGGGTGGGGAGCATGATGGAGACATGCCAGAAATCGATGCTCCCTCCGGTGATGACTTCAGCCTCTGGACCGTCTGGCGACGAAACCCCGTCCGCCCCGTCGCGACGGAGGACACCGCCGACCTCGAGCAGGTCGTGTCGGAGCTCGCCGCCGAGGGCGTGACGATCCGCGGGTTCTACGACGTCAGCGGCATGCGCGCCGACGCCGACCTCATGATCTGGCTGCACGGGCCCGTTCCCGAGCACCTGCAGGCCGCGACGCGCCGCCTGCGCCGCACGAGCCTCCTCGCCAACCTGCTCCCGACGTGGAGCGGCATGGCCGTGCACCGCGACTCCGAGTTCAACAAGGCGCACGTGCCGGGCTACCTGCGCGGCGAGCGCGCCCGCGACTGGCTCGTCGTCTACCCGTTCGTGCGCAGCTACGACTGGTACCTGCTGCCCGACGACGAGCGCCGCAAGATGCTCGCCGACCACGGGCGCCGCGGCGCGGCCTTCCGCAGCGTCGTCGCCAACACGATGCCGGCCTTCGCGCTCGGCGACTACGAGTGGATGCTCCCGATGGAGTCCGACTCGCTCACAGACCTCGTCGACATGATGCGCGATCTGCGGTACACCGAGGCGCGCCTGCACGTGCGCGAGGAGGTGCCGTTCTTCACGGGCCGACGCATCCCGGTGGAGGAGATCCCCGAGGTGGTGCTGTAGGCGTCATGTCCGATTCCACGCCGATCCGCCTCGGCACGCGCCGCAGCCGGCTCGCGGTCGCCCAGTCGGGCATGGTCGCGCGCGAGCTCGAGCGCGTCTCCGGGCGCCCCGTCGAGCTCGTCGAGATCACCTCCGAGGGCGACACCAACCGCGCCTCGCTCGCGTCGCTCGGCGGCGCGGGCGTCTTCGCGACCCGCCTGCGCGAGGCGCTCATGGCGGGCGAGTGCGACCTGCTCGTGCACTCCCTGAAGGACCTGCCGGTCGAGCAGGCGCCGGGCCTCCTGATCGCGGCGACCCCGCCGCGCGCCGACGCCCGCGACGTCATCATCACGCGCGACGGCGCCGTGCTCGAGGATCT